>CAMWYV010000194.1 GCA_947178565.1 uncultured Porphyromonadaceae bacterium
GTGAGGGAGTGCCTCACCCGGGTATTGAAGTCGGTGACGAATTGAGATTTATCCGCACGGAATTAGGAAAAAGAGTTCTCGAGTTGCGCCGTGGTAACGCTGTGATTCAAAGAGGAAAATTCGATATAATTCTGGGCAAAAAGCCTCTGATGGAGTTTTATCTGTGGGATGACCCCGATCAGGATGAATATTCGACTCCGGATTACACATATACCTATCTTATGGGTGGCTCACCCTCGGTGTTTATTCTCTTCAATAAAGGTTTTGACTTTAACTGGGACAAAATTATCGACTGCCGCGGCTCGGCTCATGCCGGACCTATGCTGCTTCGTCTGACAGATGAGACCACCAAACTTGAGATCGAGGCAAACGCGGAGCTGAATCTGGTTCTTTAAGTCATTTTTTTCCGGCTCTCCGGCTGTTTGTTGGCGATAGTGTTATTTTTTAGTACCTTTACCACAACCAAAACGGAATAAATGGACACTATCGGAGGCTATGACTTTGAGATGCTCATAAGCGTGAGAGATTATGAGCTTGATGTGCAAGGTATTGTGAATAATGCCAACTATCTTCATTATATGGAGCATACCCGCCACGCGTTTTGCCGCGACGCGGGTTTTTCTTTTGACGACATGCACTCGCGTGGTATAGATCCGGTGCTCCGCAAGGTCGAGATTGAATATCTAACCCCTCTTGTTTCGGGAGATGATATGCTAAGTTGCCTGAGTATGCGCAGGGAGGGTCCGCGATTTATTTTCAAGCAGGATATCTATCGTGCCTGTGATAAGGAACCTGTGTGCCGGGCGAACATCACGGTGGTATGTCTTGAAAACGGCAGGCTTACCAGAGGGGATATTCTTGCAGAAGCATTTGAAAAATATCTGAAATGAGTTGCGAGCCTTTAGTTTACCGCATTGCTTTCGCTTCGCTGAAAGGGATAAACCGCACTCTCGCAGGCGAGATACTTTCGCGTGTGGGCGGCGAGGAAGATTTTTTTGCGGCAACTGACTCAGCTCTCTCCTCCATGATGGGTGTGCGCAGCAAGATTTTTGACAGGACATATCGCGACACCCTTATAGAAAAGGCTAAGAAAGAGGCTGATTTTATCGCGGCGCATAGTATCGCGGCGCTTTATTTCACCGATGCGGCTTATCCCGGCAGGCTGGATGACTGCGAGGATGCCCCTCTCATGCTCTATGCTACCGGCAGCTGTGATCTGAATAAAAGTGTGACCATAGGTATCGTGGGCACCCGCCATGCCACTCCATACGGCATAGAGTTTACCGAGCGGCTGGTGAATGCTCTCGCCGACTCGCTGGAGGAAGCTCCGGTGATTGTCAGCGGGCTTGCGTTCGGAATAGACATAGCCGCTCACCGCGCGGCATTGAAGCGCGGCTTGCCAACGGTGGCGGTTCTCGCCCACGGGCTGAATACAATCTATCCTGCGCAGCACCGGCAGGCGGCGGTGAATATAGCGCGCTCAAACGGATTGCTGCTGACAGAATACAGCTCTTCCGATCCGGTGCACAAAGGCAATTTTGTGGCGCGCAACCGTATTGTAGCCGGACTTTGTGACTGTCTTTTCGTTGCGGAAAGCGCGGTGAAAGGCGGCGCACTGATAACGGCGGCGCTTGCCGCGGACTACAACAGGGATGTGTTTGCTCTTCCCGGAAGAATATCCGATAAATACAGCGCAGGGTGCAATAAGCTGATAGCCGGCAACTCCGCCGCGCTTATCTCGGATCCTGACGACCTTATAGATGCGATGGGCTGGCGGAGGAAGCCTGAACAGAGCGTGACGCAGACTCTTTTCGCCGAACTGCTTCCTGAGGAGCAGGCGGTGGTGGATTATCTTACCGAAAAAGGGGAGGCGAGGGTGAATCAGCTATCTATCGCGCTGGATATCAGTGTGGGCAAGCTCATGGCTCTGCTGATTGATATGGAGTTCAAGGGTATCCTGCTTGCATTTCCGGGCGCCAGATATCGCCTTGCCAAGGCTTGACAAACGAATGAAATATTACCGAATATGACTCAGAAAATAATCGAACCGTCCGAACTGATAATTAATCCCGACGGCAGTGTGTTTCACCTTCATCTGCTCCCGGAGCAGCTGACCGATAAGATTATTCTTGTCGGTGACCCGGGGAGGGTGGATATCGTAGCGTCCTTTTTCGACACACGTGATTTTGCCGTTCAGAGCCGGGAATTCAGAACGGTGGGAGGCACTTTGCGCGGTACTCCGGTGATGTGTCTTTCTCACGGCATAGGTCCCGACAATATAGATATTGTAGCCACAGAGCTGGATGCTCTCGCGAATGTGGATTTTGCCACCCGCACGGTGCGTCCCGCCCACCGAACCCTGGAGATGGTGAGAATCGGTACCTCGGGCGCGCTTCAACCGGATATTCCGGTCGGCACCCCGGTAATAGCCGGCAAGGCAATCGGTTTTGACGGAGTGCTCAACTATTATGCGGGCAGAAATGAGGTTGCCGATTTGGATTATGAAAAAGCTCTTTGCGAGCACACCGGCTGGAATCCTCTCTGGGCAAAACCATACGTAGTGAATGCGGATGAAGAACTTGTGAAGAGAATCGGCAAGGATGATATGGTGGTCGGCAACACAATCTCCGCGGTAGGTTTCTACGGTCCCCAGGGCAGGGAGGTGAGGCTTCCTCTCGCCAATCCCGACCTGAATTCCCGCATAGAATCTTTCCGCTACAACGGATTGCGCATAACCAACTATGAGATGGAGAGCGCACCTCTTCAGGGGTTGTCACGACTGATGGGACACAAGGCGATGACAGTGTGCTCGATTATCGCCAACCGCATGAACCATAACACCACTCCCAACTACCGCACAGCGGTTACCGATCTGATTTCGACTGTTCTTGACCGACTTATACCCTGATAGTTATGCCACATACCCGTCAGCCATATACATTTGACCGCGTAGTGCGTCTGATAATAGGCGCTCTCTGTTTTGCGGGCGCTATATGGCTTATCAATACCCTGAAAGATGTGTTGCTGCCGTTTTGTGTAGCGTGTCTGATAGCATATATGCTTGAGCCGTTCGTGCAATACAACAAGCGGTTGCTTCATTTCAAGACCCGTACTCCGGCTATTTTCGTGACCCTTTTCGAGGTGCTGTTTATCACCGCGCTAATCTGCTACTTTTTTGTGCCGATGCTCTTTAACGAGATGCACCAGATGGCAGCGATTTTGCGGAGATATGCGAGCTCGGAGGCTGCGGTTGCTTTTCTGCCCGATTCGGTGCATGAATTCATAAGGAGCCATGTGGATTTCGACCAGATATCCGACCTGCTCACCAGGCAGGAGTGGGCATCGCTGATCGAGAGCACCTTGAGCGCGTCATGGAAGATAATCAACGGCAGCATATCGGTGCTTCTCGGCATAGTGAGCTGGTGTGTGGTATTGCTCTACGTGATATTCGTGATGATCGATTACGAGCGCCTTAACAG
>CAMWYV010000195.1 GCA_947178565.1 uncultured Porphyromonadaceae bacterium
ATCAAATCTCACCTCGGACTCTACGCAGAACTTGCCACTACTGCGGCGCTAAAAAAGGCGGCGGCATCTACGGATGAGAAGATCTACCGTGAGCACGTGACTATCTATTTATATACTCACCCGCAGGATTTCTGCATTGAATACCTGCCGCTACCTGACTTCCTGCAAACGCGTACAGATATACGTCTCACTCTTGACACACCATCGGATTTCGCTCTGCTTCAGGAGCTTTACTCGCGTCATCAGACAGAGACTGACGGCTTGTTGAAATCACTCATACAGCTGGTTGATTCCGAGCCTCGATATCACACGGTTATGAAAGAAAACATTGAACAAAACGAAAAATGAACAGCACTTATATAATCGGAGAAATAGGTCAGAACCATAACGGCTCTGTTGATATCGCCAAACTGATTGTCGATTTGGTTGCGCGTCCCGTGCATGATGATGCCTGCAATCTTGACCTGCGCCCTATGGATGCGGTGAAACTCACCAAGCGAGATCTCAAGGAGGAACTTGCCGCTTCGCAGATGAACCGCCCGTACAATTCTCCCCATTCCTTCGGCAAGACTTACGGTGAACACAGGGCGTTTCTTGAACTCTCCAACGAAGAGCATCTGGAGGTTTACCGTCACGCTAAAAGCCTCGGACTTGACTTTGTGGAAACCCTCTGTTCAGTCGGATGCCTCTCGCTGCTGAAACTTCTCACGCCCGACCAACTCAAGGTAGCAAGCCGTGACCTTACAAACCTGCCACTCCTTCAGGCTATGGCTGAGACTCGCATTCCAATCATTCTTTCCACCGGAATGGCAGGTAGAAAAGAACTTGACGAAGCGCTTGACGTGATAACACGCTATCACTCCGACATAGCGATTCTCCACTGTGTGAGCCAGTATCCGACTATGCCTGACAATTTGAATCTGAGCACAATCACCTATCTGCTCAAGCACTATCCACAATACACAATAGGCTTTTCCGACCACACAATCGGCATAGCCGCTCCTGCGGTCGCTGTCGGAATGGGTGCGAAAATTATCGAGAAACATATCACTGTAGATCGCCGGATGAAGGGTACCGATCAGCAGGGATCACTCGGACCCGACGGAGTGAACCGAATGGTAAGGGACATAAGGCTCGCGGAGAGATGGCTTGGTAAAGAAGACCTGTATATCGACCCCGCGGTTACCTCGGCAAAAGTGAAACTGGAACGCTCTATAGCTACAAACAAACAGCTCCCCGCCGGACACATCATAACCGAAAATGACATTCATCTGCTCAGTCCGGGTGACGGCTTCAAGTGGATTGACCGCGACAAGGTTGTAGGTAAAACAGTTGTCACAGACCTTCTTGCTGATGAAATAATATATCCACAGTCAATTGAATGATTATGCTCCCGAAACTTTTCATCACTGATATAGATGGTGTGTGGACCGATGGTGGAATGTATTACACCGCTGAGGGTGACTACATGAAAAAATTCAGCGTGAAAGATGGCTGGGGAGTCGCTTTTCTGCGCCACTACGGTATTCCTGTGGCGATTATGACCGGTGAAAACACACAGATCGTGGCTAAACGGGCACAGAAACTCGGAATTGACCGTTGCTATCTCGGCGTAAAAAATAAACTCGCACTTGCTGAAGAGGTATGCGCGGAGCTTGGAATAACACTTGAAGACGTTGCCTTTATCGGCGATGACGTAAATGACCTGCCGCTGATTAAAGCTGTTGGATGCAGCGGCTGCCCCTCTAATAGCGCTGACTACATAAAGTCACAGGTAACCCATGTGGGCATGGTGCATGGCGGCTTCGGCGCCTTCCGCGAATTTGTGGAAACCATTCTGGAGAAAAATTCGCTTCTGATGGAGGCGGTTACTGCCTGCGCGGACAAATAATACAAGAAAAGAGACGGACAGAGTGTACGATTCCGTACACCCATACAAAACACCCCACATCTGACTTTCAGTCGATTACATTTCTGGCACGGTTTATGTGATATAATTGTGGCATATACATAACGCTATAATTATATCCGACAATGGACAGAGAAATACCCCAAGAAGAGCGTGACCGCGCAAAAAGAAAACAGATAATCAAATGGAGCTCCATCGCGGGAGGCATTATCCTTGTGATAGCGATAGCCATCTCGCTTGTGAGAAGGAGCATAAATGAGTCTGATATCACTATCGCTACTGCCGACAAAGGTACTATCGAGACATCCGTGAGTGCATCCGGCAAAGTGGTGCCCGGATTTGAGGAGATCATCAATTCCCCGATCAGTACCCGCATCATGGAAATTTTTGCCAAGGAGGGTGACAGTGTGGTTGAGGGTACTCCCCTGCTGCAACTCGATTTGCAGAGCACGGAGTCACAGATCAATCAGCTGCGCGACCAGCGGCGCATGAAGCAGCTTGACCTTGAACAGCTCAAGCTCAACAACCACACCGCCCTCTCAAATATGGAGATGCAGATCAAGGTGAAAGAGATGGATGTGAACCGCAAGAGAGTGGAAGTGGCAAACGAGCGCCGGCTTGACTCTCTCGGTTCCGGTACAGGCGACCGTGTGAGAGAAGCAGAACTTGCCTACAACACCGGGGTGCTTGAGCTTCAGCAGCTCCGTCAGCAATATGCCAACGAAAAGCAGGTAAAGGATGCCGCACTCAAAATGAAGGCGCTTGAACTGGATATCTTCGACAAGGACTTCGCCGAGAAGATGCGCACTCTTGAAGATGCACGCATCCGCGCTCCAAGAGCGGCAATCCTCACCTATATCAACAACCAGATCGGTCAGCAGATAGGCACCGGCGAAAAGGTAGCCGTGATTTCCGATCTATCTCACTTCAAGGTAGATGCCGAAATCGGCGATTCATACGGTGACAAAGTGATGGTCGGAAGCAAAGCAGTGGTAAAAATCGGCAAGACCCGTCTCACAGGATCGGTCAGCAATGTGACTCCACTGAGTAAAAACGGAGTGATATCATTTACCGTAAAACTCGAAGAAGATGATAACAGCCGCCTGCGTAGCGGACTCAAAACCGATGTATATGTAATGAGCGACATCAAGGACGAGGCGGTGAGAATTCCCACCGGCGCATATTTCAAAGGTCCCGGACAATATGAGATGTTTGTACTCTCGGGAGATGACGAACTTGTGAAACGTGAACTGAGACTCGGCGACAGCAACTATGAGTATGTCGAGGTGGTGAGCGGACTCAATCCCGGCGACAGAGTGGTGATATCGGATATGTCAAATTTTGAGAATTCAAATAAATTAAAATTAAATCACAATAAAAAATAATAGACAAATGGCAATCATTTCAGTAAAAAACGTAGGCAAGGTGTACCGCACCGACGAAATCGAAACAACCGCACTCGACAATGTGAATCTTGATGTGGAAAAAGGTGAGTTCATCTCTATCATGGGTCCCTCAGGTTGCGGCAAATCAACCCTTCTCAATGCCTTGCTA
>CAMWYV010000196.1 GCA_947178565.1 uncultured Porphyromonadaceae bacterium
GGGAATTGCTATATTTGTATGCACCTTAAGAAATCAATTCAATTTAAATAAAATAACATGAAAAAAACAGTAATGAGCGTTGCGTGTGCGATGATTGCCGCAGGCGCGCTCGCTGCCTCACCCGCGCTGAAAGGCTTCTACTACGGAGATGCTGTTTCTCCCGCCGGTCATGAATGGCAGAGTCCTGATTCGATTGCTTATAATAAGGAGCAGCCCCGGGCTACATTCTATTATTTTGCTGACACAGAGAGCGCCCGTAAAGTGTTACCGGAGAATTCGTCCTACTGGATGAGTCTTGACGGTACTTGGAAATTCAATTGGGTGCCGGAACCGTCCCAGAGACAGGTTGATTTCTATAAGCCGGATTACAATGTAAGCAACTGGGACAATATCGAGGTTCCCTCTAACTGGAATATTGTAGGTCTGCAGAAGGATGGCTCGCAGAAATACGGCAAACCTATCTATGTGAACCAACCTGTGATTTTCTATCACAAAGTTGCTGTTGATGACTGGCGCGGTGGTGTTATGAGAACACCTCCGGAAGATTGGACAACATACAAGTACCGCAATGAAGTTGGTGCATACCGCCGCTCATTCACCGTTCCTGAGTCTTGGAATGGACGTGAGGTTTATATCAGCTTCGACGGTGTTGATTCATTCTTCTATCTCTGGATTAACGGTAAATATGTGGGTTTCAGCAAAAACTCGCGCAATGCGGCTCGTTTTGACATTACTAAATACCTTGTAAAGGGTGAAAACGTGGTTGCTGTAGAGGTGTACCGTAATTCCGACGGCTCTTTCCTTGAGTCTCAGGATATGTTCCGTCTTCCCGGTATCTTCCGCACTGTAGCACTATATTCAACCTCCCCCGTGCAGGTTCGTGACCTGGTGGTTATTCCTGACCTTACAGATAACTATACGAATGGTGAGCTTGATATAACAGCATCTCTGAGAAACTTCACAAAGAAAGATGTGAAAGACTGTAAGATGGTTTACACATTGTATGCGAACAAATTATATAGCGATGAAAATGAGAAGGTTGCAGGAGTCGAAGTTTCATCAGCCGCATTTAACGTAGCAAAAGGCGCCGAAGCAGAAGTCAAGACAACTCTCAAACTTGCAGATCCGAGGAAGTGGAGCGCGGAAGCCCCTTGGCGTTACACCCTTGTGGGGCAACTTGTTGATAAGAAGGGTCGGATCCTTGAAACAGTATCAGCCTATGTCGGTTTCAGGAAAGTTGAGATTAAAGACACTCCTGCTGGAGAAGATGAATTCGGCATAGCCGGAAGATACTTCTATGTAAATGGTCAACCGGTTAAACTCAAAGGTGTTAACCGCCATGAAACCAGTCCCTCTGTAGGTCATGCAGTAAGTCGTGACTGGATGGAGAAAGAGGTGATGATGATGAAGCGTGCCAACATCAACCATGTGCGAAACTCTCACTATCCCGATGCTCCATATTGGTACTATCTCGCTGATAAATATGGTATTTACCTTGAAGATGAGGCAAACCTTGAATCTCACGAGTATTATTATGGCAAAGCATCTCTCTCTCATGTGCCGGAATGGGAAAACGCTCATGTGGCACGCGATATGGAGATGGTTCACTCAACAGTCAATAGTCCTGCCGTAGTTATCTGGTCTCTTGGCAATGAAGCCGGACCCGGTAAGAATTTTGAAACCTCTTATGCCGCTATCAAGCAGTTTGATACCAGCCGCCCGGTACAGTACGAGCGTAATAACAATATTGTTGACATGGGTTCTAATCAGTATCCATCTATTGCATGGACACGCGAAGCGGTTAAAGGCAATATGAATATCAAGTATCCGTTCCATATCAGTGAGTATGCTCACTCAATGGGTAATGCAGTAGGCAACCTGGTAGATTATTGGGATGCTATAGAAAGCACAAACTTCTTCATGGGCGGTGCTATCTGGGACTGGATTGACCAGTCGCTGTATAACTATGACCCGCAGACCGGTGACAAGTATCTCGCTTTCGGAGGTGATTTCGGTGACAACCCCTCTGACGGTCAGTTTGTGATGAACGGTATTATTTTCGGCGATATGAGTCCGAAGCCACAGTATTTTGAGGTTAAGAAAGTTTACCAGAATGTTGCTGTTAAGCCGGTGGATATGTCAAAGGGTCTTATTGAGATTTTCAATAAGAACTATTTTGAACCTATGAATGACTATACTGTCAGCTGGGAACTCATTAAGAACGGAGTTCCTGTTCAGAAAGGTGATTTCCTGAAAGGTCCCAAAATGCCGCTCGGACCACGCCAGTCAATGCAATACACAATTCCTTATGACCTCTCTAAAGTTAGCCCCGAAGATGAGGTGTTTGTGAATATCTCGTTTAAACTCGCAAATGACAAACCATGGGCTAATGCCGGATATGAGCAGATGAACGAGCAGCTTGCTGTTTCTGGTTCTCGTCAGGTTCCGGCAATTGCGGCAACCGGTTCAAAAATCAATACTGAAGTAGCGGATTCGTTGATTATTGTCACAGGCGACGGATTCAAAGCGACCTTCAATCCTGCGACCGGTGCCCTCAGTGGATTGACTTATAATGGCAAGCAGATAATCGCCCCCGGGAGTGAACTCGCTCTTGATGCCTTCCGCGCATATCTAAATAATGACGCTTGGGTTTACGGTCAGTGGTTTACCAATGGTCTATATAACCTGAGGCACAAAGTCACCAATGCAGAGTACTTTGACGGTGCAGACGGTACCAAAATTATCAGCTTCACTGTCGAGTCACAGGCTCCCAATGGAGGTAAGATGAAGGGTGGCAACGGCAACTCTCGTGGCACATACAGCATTGATGAAACCGATGCACAGCCTTTTGGTGAGTCAGACTTTAAGTTTGTGACCAATCAGGTTTATACTGTTTATCCCGACGGAACTGTTGAACTGAACTCGGTTATCAACTCAAATAATCCCGCCGTGATTCTACCACGCCTCGGTTATTCTGTATCTGTTCCTGATAATCTTGATGCATTCACCTACTACGGTCGTGGTCCGCAGGAAAACTACAATGACCGAAAGACTGGTCAGTTTGTAGGCAGATACACCTCTAAGGTCTCTGATAATTTCACCGATTACACCCGTCCGCAGAGCAACGGTAACCGTGAAGAGGTTCGCTGGGCGGCACTCACCGATGGTGAAGGCGGTGCAGTATTTATTGCACCTGATCTAATGTCTGCTACAGCCATTCCCTATACGGAAATGGAACTGTTCCTCGCAGATCATCCTTACAAACTGCCGAAAGATAACAGCAATGTTCTTCACCTTGACCTTGGCGTGACCGGTCTCGGCGGAGCGAGCTGCGGTCAGGGCGGTCCTCTTGATCCAGATAGAATCAAGGCTGACGAGCACCGTTTCTCTGTGATTATCCGCCTGGTTGATAATACAAATATTGATGAGAAAGC
>CAMWYV010000197.1 GCA_947178565.1 uncultured Porphyromonadaceae bacterium
CAATGATAAAGGTCATGTTGCAGTAACCCCTAAGGAGGGCCTTGCCTCTGTTGACCTGAAGGAGGTTATGGATGAATTGCAGGTACGTGATGTCACAGCTCCTGTTCTTCTCCGCTTTCCTGATATTCTTGACAACCGTATTGAAAAGATATCCAACTGCTTTAGAAAAGCAGCTAAAGAATATGGATATGATGCTAAAAATTTCATTGTTTATCCAATCAAGGTGAACCAGATGCGCCCTGTGGTTGAGGAAATTGTGAGCCATGGAATGAAATTCAACATCGGGCTAGAAGCCGGTTCCAAACCTGAGCTTCATGCCGTTCTCGCCACAAATATTGCTGACAATGCGTTGATTATATGCAATGGATATAAAGATGAGAAATTTGTAGAGCTTGCGCTTCTCGCTCAAAAGATGGGCAGACACATATTTCTTGTTGTTGAGAAACTAAACGAACTTGAACTGATTGCATCTGTTGCCAAAAGATTGAAAATAACCCCTAATATAGGCATAAGAATTAAGTTGTCAAGCATCGGCTCAGGAAAATGGGAAGAAAGTGGCGGTGACCAGTCTAAATTCGGTCTTAACTCAAGTGAACTACTTGAGGCGCTTGACTTTCTTGATAAGAACAAGATGCGTGAGAGTCTAAAACTTGTACATTTCCATATCGGCAGTCAGGTAACTAAAATCCGTAGAATCAAGAATGCGCTCCGCGAAGCCACTCAATTTTACGCACAGCTGTCAAAAATGGGTTATGACATTGATTTCCTTGATATCGGTGGCGGTCTGGGCGTGGACTACGACGGCACCAGAAGTTCGGCATCTGAGAGTTCAATGAACTATTCCATTCAGGAATATGTGAATGACGCTGTTTCATCGCTCGTAGATGTTTGCCGCAAAAATGAACTTAAACAGCCTAACATCATCACCGAGAGCGGAAGATCCCTCGCCGCCCATCATTCGGTACTTATATTTGAGGTGCTGGAAACGACCCAGCTACCCCTATGGAAAGATTCCGAAGAAATTTCCGAGGATGCGGATGAACTTGCGCGCGAGCTATATGACATATGGGATAAACTCGATCAGCCAAGACTGTTTGAAAGCTGGCACGATGCATTGCAGATCAGAGAAGAAGCTCTTGACCGTTTCAGTCTCGGAATGCTTGACCTCAAGACACGTGCCCAGATTGAGAAACTTTTCTGGAGTGTCGCCCGTGAGGTTGGAGAAATAGCCGGCAATATGAAGCATGCCCCGGAGGAGCTTAAAAAGATAGCCCGCATGCTCCCTGACAAATATTTCTGTAATTTCTCTCTCTTCCAGTCGCTACCGGACAGCTGGGCTATCGATCAGGTATTTCCTATCATGCCTATCGGCAGACTGGATGAGCGCCCCGCCCGTACAGCGACTATTCAGGATATTACCTGCGACAGTGACGGCAAGATTGCGAACTTTATAACTAATCACGGCATATCCCCCTCGCTACCTGTTCACGCTGTAAAGAAAGGTGAGCCTTATTATTTAGGTGTATTTCTTGTCGGAGCATATCAGGAAATTCTGGGTGATATGCATAACCTCTTCGGTGACACAAATGCTGTTCACATAAGTGTGTATGAAGACAGATACGAAATAGACCGGGTGATTGACGGCGAGACAGTTGCCGAGGTACTTGATTACGTAGAATATAACCCGAAGAAACTTGTGAGGAATGTTGAAACCTGGGTTACCTCTTCTATGAAAGCCGGCAAAATCACGCCAGAGGAAGGCAGAGAATTCCTGAGTAATTACCGCTCAGGACTTTACGGTTACACTTATCTTGAGAAAGACTGATTTTGCACCGATATTTCTTATATCTCGCGTTTTTAGGCTCTCCATATCACGGTTGGCAGCGTCAGCCCGGTGATTGCTCCGTTCAGCAGTGCGTTGAAGAAGCACTCTCAACTCTGTTACGTTCTGACATTCAGGTGACAGGTGCAGGGAGAACGGATGCTGGAGTCAATGCCCGAATGATGCCGGCACATTTTGATTCCCATACTGAAATCATTGACACAGCAGCTTTCATGCGTAGTCTCAATTCCATTTTAGGGAAAAATATTGCCGTTTATGGTATAATACCCGTGGCACCGGATGCTCATGCGAGATTTGACGCGGTGAAACGTACTTACCGATATTTTGCAACCACACAGAAAACGCCTTTTTTCAATACCCTGTCATGGGCTTGCTCCCCCCTGCTTGATTTTAAAAAAATGAATGAAGCAGCATCGCTGCTACTTTCTACATCTGACTTCGCCTCTTTTGCCAAACTTCACAGCGATGTTAAAACAACGATCTGCAACGTAACCGCTGCTGCATGGCACCGGTTTGATGAACACGGATGGTATTTTGAAATAAGTGCTGACCGTTTTCTGAGAAATATGGTAAGAGCTGTGGTTGGAACACTGGTTGAAGTTGGTAGAGGTAAACTGACCTTAGATGCGTTCCGGGAAATTATCGAGAGCAGAAACCGATGTAACGCCGGCACATCTATGCCGGCACACGCGCTATATTTGTGGGACGTGGAATATCCATACCTGAAAACAAACCAATTTTACACATAATGAAAATAACCAAATTTTTATTGCTGCCTTCGGCTATTGTAGCATTTTCAGCATCCGCTCAGATTAACGATCCGGATTTTGCAGACCGTGAGAGCTGCACCAGTATAATGGTGGGAAAGAAAGCGTCAACAGATGGTTCTGTGATAACTTCACATACCTGTGACGGAAACTATCGAGCCTGGATGGATGTGGTACCTGGAACAAAATTTGACAGAGATACTACAGCAATTGTGGTTAAAGGTAGAATGCATACCGATCATTCTACAGGAGCAAGAGGTATGAGAGAGGTTGGAACTATTCCCGCACCGGGCAATACATTCGCATTTCTTAACACCGCATATCCCTGTTTGAATGAAAAGCAGCTCGGTATCGGTGAAACGACCATTACAGGTCGCAAAGAGTTGAGAAATTCCAAAGGCATGTTTATGATTGAGGAACTTGAAAGAATAGTTCTTCAAAGGTGTACTACAGCCCGTGAGGCTATAAAACTCATAGGCAAGCTGGTAAAAGAGTACGGTTACGGTGACAGCGGTGAGTGTCTTACTATTGCGGATCCGAATGAAGTATGGCAATTCGAGATTTTTGGCGAAGGACCCGAAAAAATCGGGGGTGTATGGGCTGCTGTGAGAATTCCTGATGATGAAGTTGGAGTTTCAGCTAATGTCCCCCGAATTTCAACTATAAATATTGCTGACACAGCCAATTGTCTTGCCTCCGAGAATGTATTTTCAGTTGCTAAGAACATGAAATTATGGGACGGTAAAGAGCCATTTAAATTCTGGCAAGCATATTCAGGGGGCAATTATTTTGGTGAGCCAAAGGCATTCAGCATCCGCG
>CAMWYV010000198.1 GCA_947178565.1 uncultured Porphyromonadaceae bacterium
ATTTCCTTAGCTTTTTCTATTGCATTTTCTGACATTTGCTGTGGCTGCCATGAGTAGCGATAGTCACCGTTTACCTGAATATGACCTACCGGTTCGCAATAAGTTGTGCCTGAGCAACTGCGCACGGTGAGCAATGTGATTTCGTAATCAAAATCCACGAAACCTTCCACAATGACTCTGCCGGCTCCGGCTCTGCCACCTTCCTGAGCATTTTTCCACGCGGCATCGATGTCCTCAGCTTTTTTGATTGTGCTCTGTCCATGACCACTTGAACTCATAATCGGTTTAACTACGCACGGAATACCGATTTCATCAATAGCCTTTTTGAATTCATCATAATCTGAGGCAAAGCGGTAGGGAGAAGTTTTAATTCCGAGTGTCTCAGCGGCAAGACGTCGGATTCCCTCACGGTTCATTGTAAGCCAGGCTGCATTAGCTGTAGGTGTCACGTTATATCCCTCAGTTTCAAGCTCTTTTAGTACAGGGGTTGCGATGGCTTCAACTTCGGGAATTATATGATCAGGCTTTTCCAGTTCAATAATTCGTCGTAGTTCGGCACCATCAAGCATATTGAAAACATGGCTACGGTGTGCGACCTGCATAGCCGGCGCACCGGAGTACCGGTCACAAGCCACAACTTCAACCCCGTATCGCTGAAGTTCTATAGCGACTTCCTTACCAAGTTCTCCACTTCCCAAAAGCAGAGCTTTTCTGCCAACCGGCGTGCACACCGAACCAATTTTTGTCATATTGATATATAAAAGAAATGATTAAATGAATGATTGCAAAAATAATAAAAAGCGATGGTTTTGCAAAGGGTGTTATTTTTCTACGGCTTCTGCAAATACCTGCCTGATATCTGAAACATATTTAATGTCAAGCCCTTCAAGATATTTGGTAGGTATATCCGCCACATCTTTTTTGTTGGCATCGGGGAGAAGAACTGTTTTGATTCCGGCTCTCTTGGCAGCGAGAATCTTCTCTTTTACTCCACCGATAGGAAGCACTTTTCCTCTAAGTGTCAGCTCGCCGGTCATGGCTATTCTTTCTTTTATCTTGCGATTGCTGAAAGCTGACATGATTGATGTAGCCATAGTGATGCCGGCTGAAGGTCCATCTTTGGGAATAGCTCCTTCAGGTACATGAATATGAACAGTCATGGTGTCAAATTTTGCCGGATCTATACCGAATTCTTCTGCATGAGCTCTGACATGTTGTAAAGCAATGGATGCAGATTCCTTCATCACATCACCGAGATTACCGGTGATGATGAGTTTCTCGCTTTTTGACGGTGAGAGTGAAGTTTCCACGCAAAGTGTGCATCCGCCTGCAGCCGTCCATGCAAGACCGGTTACAACTCCGGGGTAGTCGTTACCCTCATATTTCTCCTTGATAAATGGAGCCGGTCCCAGGAGAGAAGAAAGGTGTGATGGTTTGATGGTTTTATTCCATTCTTTTCCTGATACTTTAGCTAACACAGTTTTTCTTACAATTGACGCAAGACGTTTTTCCAACTGGCGGACTCCACTTTCAGAGGTGTATTCTTCAATGAGTGCAAGAATTGTGTTTTTATCCAGTTTAAGCTCACCACTGCTTAATCCTGAATCTTTTAACAGCCGTGGGAGGAGGTGACGTCTTGCGATCTCAATTTTCTCTTCAGGAAGATAGCCAGATATGTCAATCACTTCCATTCTGTCGATAAGGGGTGCGGGAATAGAGGATAGATTATTGGCGGTAGCAATGAAAAGAACCTTGGAGAGGTCAAAATCCACATCCACATAATTATCGTGAAAATGATAATTTTGCTCGGGGTCAAGTACTTCAAGAAGAGCCGCCGATGGGTCACCTCTGAAATCCGATCCCACCTTATCTATTTCATCAAGAAGAATTACAGGATTAGCTGAACCGGCTCTGCGCAGGGCATCTATGATTCTACCGGGCATCGCACCGATATATGTGCGTCTGTGTCCTCTGATTTCAGATTCATCATGAAGTCCGCCAAGAGCAACGCGTTTGTATTTTCTGCCAAGTGCTGAGGCTATGGATTGTCCCAAGGATGTTTTGCCTACTCCCGGCGCTCCGACAAGACAAATGATAGGGGAGTGCGACTCTGGAGCGTTTATAAGAAGTGCAATCTGTTCAAGAACTCTATCTTTAACCTTTTCGAGTCCATAATGATCCTCATCAAGTATTTTGATGGCTTTATGAATATCATCGTTGGTTTCATCAAGTTTACCCCATGGCAGATCGACAATCAGTTCCAGATATGAAAGAAGCACAGAGTAATCCGGACTTTGAGGTGCTAGTCGTCCAAGTTTTGCACATTCTCGGTCAAATACGACTCTGACATCATCCGGAAGCGGTAATGAATCAGCTTTTTCATGCAATCTGTCGATATCCGCCTCGGGACCGTCTTCTCCAAAAAGTTCTTTTTTTAAGGCGTTATATTGTTGCTGGAGAAAAGCGCCGCGCTGCTGATCAGAGAGTTCAGCTTTGGTTTTTTCTCCAATCTCCTGCATGATTTTTATTTTCTCTTCCTGAATGTGCAATTCTGACAGGAGGGATAATCCTCTGGCTTTTATGTTTTTCTCCTCAAGCATCTCCTGACGGACTCTCGGTGGAATGGGGGCATGAGTAGCTGATATATTTATGGCGAGAGTCGGATCGTCAATATTTTCTATATTTACGAATACCTCCTGAGGAATATCACTGTTCATTTTCATGAGTGTAGTAATGGTTCGCTTAACGCTTGAAGCGATAAGGATAAGCTCTTCATCATTCTCAGGGTACTTTTTTTCGCGGAGAGGACTCGCTATTATGTATAAGGTGTCACGGTGGATCGGATCCGATACCTTGGTCTCTTCCACTTTGGCAAACTTTCCTCTAGCCCGCAATATTGCCGTTGGAGGAGCGCCGGGTACTTCAAAAACATTAATGACATCAGCAACAACCCCCTCATTATATACATCTGCAAATCCGGGCTTTTCTAAAGCCCCATCTTTTTGACATATAACACCCAATGGCGTTTTGGTCGCTTCCGCTGCTTTTGCGAGAGCTATAGATGATTCCCTGCCAAGTTGTACCGGGAAAGTAACACCGGGAAAGAGAACGAAATCTCTAGTGGTGAGAACAGGGAGTGCGTTATAATCGGGTTTCTTGTAAAATTTTTTCGGGTCTATGTCAATCTGACCTACAGTGACTACGCTTGAATCTTTTTTACTCATAAAACGGTGTTTTGCTATTCAGCTATGCAAAGATAGTGCCAAAATAGCAGGTATGCATATATAAAGCAAAAAAAAGAGAATATTGACTCAATATGTTGTGAAACATACTGGATTTGTTTGGATTTTAAATAATTATCACTAATTTGCGCCCTTGTGAGT
>CAMWYV010000199.1 GCA_947178565.1 uncultured Porphyromonadaceae bacterium
TCTTCCTGCAGGTCGCTAAGTAACGGGTAGGAGTTTGGTCCGAAGAAGAATGTGAAAGCAGCGGGGGCTGGGTTGGAGGAGTTGTATTCAAGAGTTGCCTCGGTGCTCATCTGCTTGAGGTAACCGGGATCGTGCTCAAGCACTTCGCTGTCAAACTGGGCTGAGGTGAAGTTCTGGTCGGCGACGAGGAGTGCGGTGAAGAACTGGTTTTTATATCCGATCCATTTGACACGTTCTTTCACTTCTTTTGCCTGAGAACTGTTCTCCTTTAGGTTTTCGACATCGCCGTTTACAAACATATAGTATAGCGCTGAATTGCGCTCCTCAAACATTTTGCCCGCCTCGTTGCGCGCCATTTTCTGGTTCCACTGGAAGTCCATTTCGGCGGTGCTCGCTGGAATGATTGCCTGCATTCCGTTCTGGAGTATTTCCATTCTCACAGTGTAGCCCTGCGAGGGGAGAGAATAACGGAGTGCCCAGGTAGCGCCATCACCGAGGTTGAGCTGCATGGTCACTGTTGAGTCGGTTATTTCGGTTGGGGTGAAATAAAACTCTGAGGTAAGGAAGCGCTGTGTCGGTGTCTGAAGGGTAAAGCTGTATGAATCAACGTTTTTCACCATTAGGTCAACTGCGGTTGAGTCATAGCGGTTGTAGTGGTTGAGGATTGCCGATGAAATCATGCCTCCGTGCGATGAGATCTGCAGGGTGAGATCATCGTTTTTCAGCTCCACTGTCCGGTCGGTGCCGGTGAGGTAGCGGGCAAATCCTTTGTAGCGGGCAGCTGATGCAAGTGCCTGGCGCAGAGTGGCAATCGCTTGTGAGGCAGTTTCCTTGCTGAGGTGACCGTATGATGCCGAGAGAATATCTGCAACCGGTACGGTTGCTGCCGGAGTGGTGACTGAGCCACCGGTCACTCCGTCTTTTGACAGTGTGAGTATCGCGTCCGGCATCTGCAGAGTGCGCGCTCCGGTTAGAGTGTCAAGTGTGCCGAGCTGTTCCACTGTTGCGGCTATCTGTGCCTTTTCCATGTCACTGACGCTGTCGATTGTGAGTACCGGCTGGTTTTCGGCGGCTTTTTGCGCCTGCCGGGCCTGCTCTTCAGCTAATTCTCTCTGACGCTCGATTTCTTCCTGAGATGGCTTGTTGAGCCACATGAATCCGAGTATCACCGCTCCCATCAGGAGCACTCCGGTGAGGGTATTTTTATCCATATTTTCTTATGTTATTTTTCAGCAAATTTTTCCATCAGCTTTTCACCCTTGTAGGCTATGGCGGCTTTTATAAAAGAAGTGAACAGGGGATGGGGATTGAGTACGGTACTTGAATATTCGGGGTGATACTGAGTGCCTATCCACCAGCGCTTTCCGGGAATTTCCACCACCTCTACCAGATGAGTCGTGGGATTTTCACCAACGCATCTCATACCGGCTTCTTCAAAGCGGGCGCGGTAGTCATTGTTAAATTCAAATCTGTGGCGGTGACGCTCTTTCACATCGGTAGTGCCGTATGCCTCCGCCGCTTTAGAGTCTATCGCTAGATGACAGTCATATGCACCCAGACGCATTGTGCCGCCAAGATTATTGAGACTCTTCTGCCCTTCCATCAGGTCAATCACATTGTCCTTTGTCAGCGGATTCACCTCAGTGCTGTTGGCATCCTTAAGCCCCAGCACATTGCGGGCAAATTCAATTACCATACACTGCATTCCCAGGCATATCCCGAAAGTGGGAATATCATTTGTGCGGCACCATTCGAGAGCCGTGAATTTTCCATCTATCCCTCTCTGACCGAACCCCGGAGCTATGATCACACCATCCATACCGCCAAGCAGATCTCCAACGTTGTCGGGAGTGATTTTTTCACTATGAACGCTGGTGAGTATGAGCTTGTGGTCATTATAAGTGGCAGCGTGAAATAGAGCCTCGTTTATAGACTTATAGGCATCCTGCAGCTCGACATATTTACCCACTAATGCAATATTTACCTCCTCGGTGGCGCTGTGCATCTTTTCAAGGAAATGCATCCACGGCTCCATGTGAGGCTCACCTTCCGGAGCGACTCCGGTCTTGTTGAGAACAATCTCGTCAAGATGTTGCGCGTGCATCATCACCGGCACCTCGTAGATGGACGGGCAATCGACTGACTGCACTACCGCCTCGGGCGACACATTGCAAAATTGCGCTATCTTACGTCTCATCGCTGCCGGAATATCCTGTTCGGTGCGGAGCACAAGTATATCCGGTTGCACTCCGGCTTCCTGAAGGAGCTTGACAGAGTGCTGCGTAGGTTTGGTCTTAAGCTCCTTTGCCGCATGAAGATAAGGCACATAGGTAAGGTGAATGCACAGACTGTTCTGACCTAATTCCCACCGCAACTGACGCACACTCTCTATGAACGGCAGCGACTCGATGTCACCGATGGTTCCACCGATTTCAGTAATGATAAAATCAAAGTTACCGGTATTGCCGAGCAGCATCACATTGCGCTTTATCTCATCAGTGATATGAGGAATAATCTGCACCGTTTTGCCAAGATAGTCTCCACGTCGCTCCTTATCTATTACGCTCTGGTATATTCTTCCGGTGGTAACATTGTTGGCACGGGTGGTATTTACATTGGTGAACCGCTCGTAGTGTCCGAGGTCAAGATCCGCCTCATGTCCGTCAACAGTCACGTAGCACTCTCCGTGCTCATAAGGGTTGAGGGTGCCCGGGTCTATATTGATATATGGGTCAAACTTCTGAATCGTCACTCTGTAGCCGCGCGCCTTGAGCAGGCAGGCGAGAGAGGCGGATATGATACCTTTTCCGAGTGATGAAACCACTCCACCGGTAACGAATATGTATTTGGTTTCCAAGCTACGTGATAATTATTGATTTTTAAACCGCAAAAGTACAAAAAAATTGGGTATATATCGCGGGAATATCTATTTTTGCCTCGCTCCCCTATATTTATTATGCAAATGGAAAATAGAGTTGCCATAGAGCTTAAAAATCTGAGTATAGGCTACCGCAACAGAGGTGGTGAGGCAGAGATACTTGCCGGTATAAATGCAGCATTGCTGCGCGGCGAGTTTACATGTCTTATAGGTTCCAACGGAGCCGGAAAATCAACTCTTTTGCGCACGATCGCCGGATTTCTGAGTCCGCTTGACGGTGAAGTGATTGTCGAAGGGAAAAAACTCTCGGACTATTCCGAGACCCGGTTGGCAAAACTTATAAGCGTGGTGCTCACCGACCGCATGACATTAAATAATGTGTCTGTCCGTCAGGTTGTAGAGATGGGAAGAAGTCCATATACCGGATTCTGGGGGACGCTTGGCAAGGAAGACCGCGAGGCGGTGGACGAGGCTATGACGGTGGTGGGCATCTCTAATCTTC
>CAMWYV010000200.1 GCA_947178565.1 uncultured Porphyromonadaceae bacterium
ATGCTCCCGGTGGTTTCAACGAAGAGATGAAAGAGATAATGTGGTCACTCGGAGCGGAATATTCCTACAATCAGCAGTTTTTTGCACGTGCAGGATATTTTTACGAACATGCAATGAAAGGGAACCGTCAGTATTTCGGTATCGGAGCAGGATTCGCCATGAATATTCTGCGCATAGATGCCTCATATATGCTTGCGACCGCGCAGACCTCTCCGCTTGACCAGACCCTCCGCTTCACCCTCACATTCGATATGGACGGGCTGAAGGAAATATTCGGTAAAAAGTAATATAATGGAAATCAAGGATGTGAGAACCGGACTGGGAATGGATGTACACGCATTCGCTCCCGACCGTGAACTGTGGATATGCGGTGTGAAAATTCCCTATGAGCTCGGTCTGCTCGGTCACAGCGATGCCGATGTGGCTCTCCATGCTCTTGCAGATGCGATTCTGGGAGCAGCCACACTTAGGGATATCGGTTATCATTTCCCGGATACCGATCCACGTTTCAAAGGTGCTGACTCAAGAGTGCTGCTGCGCCATGTGGTGAGTCTCGTAACCCAGCAGGGATATTCAATTTCCAATGTTGATGTAACGATAGTAGCTCAGGCGCCGAAGATGTCACCTTACATAGAGCAGATGCGTGAAACCGTAGCCTCAGACCTTGCAATTGACATAGACAGAGTATCAATAAAAGCCACAACCACAGAGCATCTTGGCTTTACCGGTCGCAAAGAAGGCATCGCAGCCTTTGCCACCGCCCTCCTTATCCGCTAACCCTCCACAGGATTAGCGGATGATTATTTCGTCGGCGAACTGGCAGCCTTCCTTAGCTTTGGCTATAACGCGGACATATCGCGCTCTTGCAATTCCTTTCCAGGCATATTCTTTGAAAGAAACTCCGTCAGTGGGTTTCTGCTCATGCTCAATAGTGGTCAAGGGTGTGAAATCCACGCCGTTGTCAGAAATCAGGAACTGTACGGATGAGGGGAACCATACGCCCGGACCGATAAGCTGCATAAATTCCACACCGATGTATTTAATTGGCTGAATGGATTCCAGATCAACAGTCACATCCATTCTGTTGTCGCCTCTGCTCAGAAATCCTTGCCAGAGTTGGTCATTGTAGTTCCAACCTCCTCTTTTGCCATCGGTGAGAGTGGCTGTGCCTCCTGCAGGGTATCTGTTCCACCAGGGTATATTGTACTTGACCGGTTTTCCGACAGCCAGATGATTTTCAGGGCGTTGTGCCTCTGGTTTATTACCTATTTCGTGTGCTATATCAAACACATTGTAGCCTTTGGTCTTCATATCCGCTGCAAGATTTTCAGCGCGCAGACGGAAATCACCGTAATTTTTCAGGCTGTCGGGAGTCCATGCGATCTCGGCGATAGCGAACATACGGGGATACAGCATATATTCGGCATGCTCCGCGGTAGGAATATATTCGCACCATAGATTTCCTTGCAGTCCGATGATATAATCGGCAATTTCAGGTGCAATTGTGTCAGGTACAGGGTTATATGAGTACACTTTTTCAAGCGGCAGATAGCCCCCGATAGCTTCCGGTTGAGAATATGGAGCGTCCTGATATCCGTCCAGATAGCAATATCCTCCGGGCGACATGATAGCTCTATGACCGCCTGTGGCAGCTTTTATGCCGCCCTCGGTGCCTCGCCATGACATCACTGTTGCGTTTGGCGCGAGTCCTCCTTCCATTATTTCATCCCATCCGAGCAGGTCACGTCCCTTGGAATTCAAATATTGCTCAATCCTATGAATGAGGTAGCTCTGAAGCTCGTCTATAGATTGGAGTGAGTTCTCTTTCATTCTCTGTTGACAGAGTGCGCAGTCTTTCCATGCCTGTTTGCTTGCTTCATCGCCGCCGATGTGAATTATCTTACTTGGGAAAATCTCAATAACCTCGTCGAGTACATTTTCCAGAAATTCAAATGTTGCTTCGTTGCCTACACAGAAGTCAGCCTGTCCGGCAGGGTTGTGAGTGCATGATAGATCGGGAAACGCGGCGGTGACCTCCTCGGAGTGAGAGGGCATTTCTATTTCCGGAATCACCGTGATGTGCCTTTCTGCGGCATATTCAACAATTTCTCTCGCATCATCCTGAGTGAGAAATCCTCCTGTTGCATCCGGCTCGGTGAAATTGGCGTATTTGTTGCCGTTTTCGTTCCATTCTTTCCAAGTATTGCCTTTGCGCCACGCCGCATATTCGGTGAGGCGCGGATAGCGCTTTATTTCAAGTCTCCAGCCTGCCGCATCAGTGAGATGCAGATGCAGTGTATTCAGTTTCAGCCGCGCCATCGCGTCTATCTGCTTTTTGATGAACTCCTTGTCACGGAAATGACGTGAGATATCAAGCATCATGCCACGGTAGCTGAATCTCGGCTCATCTATTATCGTGCATGCTGGTATCTTGTTCCCGTCGTCTGCCATTTCTTTCAAAGTGACAAGTCCGTAGTAAAGTCCAGCCTGGGATTTTGCAGAAACTACCGCGCTGTCCGGAGTGACTTTCAGCATATATCCTTCGGGTGAAGATATACCCGGAATTGTATCGACTATATGTAGCATCACATCGTCAATGCTTTTCAGGGCAAGTTCTCCCGATGCTTTGGTATAGCTCAGAGGCTTAGGTATAATCGGATTTAGAGCGTAGCAAGAAAGTGCGGAAACGCCGATAAGAAGCGGAAGCAGTTTTTTTCTCATATCAAGCGATGAATTTATGGGTGAAACGGGTTAGTGACAGAAGCCATGTGAGTGTGGCGGCGGCAACGAAACAGCTTATCGCCATTGCCATAATCTTGAATGCCGGAGCAATATCCAGCGCATTGTAAATATCAAATGATGAGTATATGAAAATAAAATGACAGAGATATATGCCGAATGTGAGTGAAGCGAGTTTTGTGAGCCATCGGCGGGGTCTCATCTTTATCCGGCTGAAGAGCATAAGCACGGGAAATGTCATCATAAACACATTTATGCCAGTGAAATACCATATCACTTCCAGATATGAGTAGTCGCCGGGAAAATAATCCTGAATTTTCACGAATCCGCAAAAGGTTACTGCATAGCCGACTATAAACATAGGGATGCATATAGCGGCTGCTTTTGCGTTGCTCCATTGTATCTGCCATGTGCGGATATAATATGCTAGGATAAGATAGCCTATAAATCCGGTGAGATAGTAAAATGTGCCGTACTGATTCCAGTCGCACGCTCCGAAAATCTCCATGCTTCCGAAATTTCCCTGATATCCAACGTGGGGAGCGATGAGTTTGAGGTACGGGATGCACAGGGTGAATACCCATATATACAGAACGGTCTTTACATCTTTTTTAGATGCGG
>CAMWYV010000201.1 GCA_947178565.1 uncultured Porphyromonadaceae bacterium
TTGACGCCAAAGGCATGTATGTGGTGCCCGGTGGCGTGGAGATTCACTGTCACGGAGGCGGCGGTAGAGATTTCATGGAGGGAACCGAAGATGCGTTCCGCACTGCGGTGAATACCCACATGAAGCATGGCACCACTAGTATATTCCCCACCCTCTCGAGCTCATCGGTAGATATGATAAACCGTGCGGCTGAAACCTGCACGAACATGATGAACGAGCCCGGAAGCCCCGTGCTCGGTCTGCACCTCGAGGGGCACTACCTCAATGAGAAGATGGCGGGCGGACAGATTCCCGAATATATCAAGAACCCCGACCCCAAAGAATACATCCCCATCGTTGAGCGCTGGAGCTGTATCAAGCGATGGGATGCCGCCCCGGAGCTCCCCGGAGCCATGCAGTTCGGCAAATACATCAGCGGCAAAGGCATTCTCGCCTCGGTAGCACACACCCAGGCTGAGTTCGAGGATATCCATGCCGCATGGGAAAACGGCTACACCCACGCCACCCACTTCTACAACGCGATGCCCGGTTTTCACAAGCGCCGCGAGTATAAATATGAGGGAACCGTGGAAAGCATCTATCTGCATGATGACATGACAGTAGAGGTTGTGGCGGACGGCATTCACGTTCCCGCTACCATTCTCCGCCTTGTATATAAGGTGAAAGGAGTTGAGCGCGCATGCGTCATCACCGATGCGCTTGCATGCGCCTGTGCAGAAGAGGCGGGAGCGTTCGACCCACGCGTGATTATTGAGGACGGAGTGTGCAAGCTCTCAGACCGATCCGCTCTCGCCGGCTCTATCGCCACGATGGATCGCCTTATCCGCACACTCGTGCAGCAGGCGGAGATCCCTGTGGAAGACGCCGTGAGAATGGCTTCCGAAACACCGGCGAGAATAATGGGTGTGTATGACCGCAAAGGCTCGCTGGCAAAAGGCAAGGACGCCGACATCACCATCTACGACCAGGATCTCAATCTTCGCGCGGTCTGGGCGATGGGCAAGCTCGTTGAAGGCACCAATACCCTCTGATCATATTTACATACCCTGATGAATCCCGTCAAACCAAAAAAAGCGCTCGGACAGCACTTCCTCACAGACCTGGGGATAGCCCGCAGAATAGCCGGCACCCTCGATAACTACAAGCACCTCCCGGTTATGGAGGTAGGGCCCGGCATGGGAGTGCTCACCCGGTTTCTGCTCGAAGCCGGACACGATGTCAAGGTTGCCGAGGTTGACGGTGAGAGCGTTGAATATCTCGATAAGGAATTTCCCGCGCTTCAGGGGCGCATTATTCATCGCGATTTTCTTGCGATGGATCTCGCGGAGATTTACCCTGACGGTCAGAAATTCTGTGTCATAGGCAACTACCCCTACAATATATCATCCCAGATATTCTTCCATGTGCTTGACTACAAGGATCAGGTGGTATGCTGCTCCGGAATGCTTCAGCGTGAGGTCGCGGAGCGTCTTGCGGCGAAGCCAGGAGGAAAGGCGCGCGGCATTCTGAGTGTGCTCCTACAGGCTTGGTACAGCGTGGAATATCTATTTACCGTTGACGAAAACGTATTCAATCCGCCGCCGAAAGTCAAAAGCGGAGTCATTAAGATGGTGAGAAACGGGGTGACAGACCTCGGCTGCGACGAAAAGCTCTTCAAAACCGTTGTGAAAACCTCTTTCGGGCAGCGCCGCAAAACCTTGCGCAACTCCCTCAGAGGACTCTTCCCGCAGGGAACAGTGCTCCCGGACAGCCCGCTCATGGCTATGCGACCGGAGCAGCTTGGCGTAGAGCAGTTTATCGAACTCACGAATATCGTAGCAAGTACCAGAAAGCAAGCCTGATGAAAGAATATACACCGGAATATCTCGAACACATCCGCTCGATTATCGACAGCAGAGATGAAGACGCGGCGCGCAAGGAACTCGCCGACCTTCACCCCGCCGATATCGCGGAGCTGTATCAGGAGCTCGACCTTGACCAGGCTGAGTTTCTATACCAGCTGCTTGACGGAGATATTGCCGCCGATGTGCTAATGGAGCTTGACGAGGACGACCGACGCAAGCTGCTCAGCAATATGCCCGCAGAGGAGATTGCGAAGCAGTTTATCGACCACCTCGACACCGACGATGCAGTGGACATCATCCAGGAGCTTGACGAAGAGGACCGTGACGAGATTCTGTCGCATATCGACGATGTTGAGCAGGCGGGCGACATCATTGACCTCCTGAAATACGACGAGGATACCGCCGGCGGATTGATGGGCACAGAGATGATCGTGGTAAACGAGAACTGGAGCATGCCCGAATGCATCAAGCAGATGCGCCTACAGGCGGAGGATATGGATGAGATATATAATGTGTATATTGTTGACAACGACTACCGCCTCAGAGGAATACTCCCTCTCAAAACCCTCATAACACACCCCTCCGTTTCAAAAGTGAAGCACGTGATGGAGGAAGACCCCGTGGCGGTCAAAGCCGAAACCCCTGTTGACGAAGTGGCTCTCGAATTCGAGAAATATGACGTTGTGGCGATGCCGGTCGTTGACTCTATCGGGCGACTGGTGGGACGAATCACTGTGGATGACGTAATGGACCAGGTGCGTGAATCTACCGAGAGAGACTATCAGCTCGCATCAGGTCTCTCCAGCGATGTGGAAACAGACGACACACTGTTCACACAGACCAAAGCGCGCCTCCCCTGGCTGCTCATCGGTATGCTCGGAGGCATCGGAAACTCGCTCATTCTCGGCAATTTCGAGAGCGGTCTCGCCATGGATCCCGCTTTGGCACTGTTCATTCCACTCATCGGTGGCACCGGCGGAAATGTCGGAACACAATCATCCGCTATCGTGGTGCAGGGTCTTGCCAACGGCTCGCTGAATATCAAGAACTCAGGCAAGCAGCTGCTCAAGGAATTGGGAGTAGGGTTAATCAACGGATGCATAATATCGCTGCTCGTTTTCCTATATAACTTCCTGAAACTCGGCGCGGGACACTACACAACCACCCTGTCGGTATCGCTCTCGCTGTTCTCCGTCGTGATATTCGCATCGGTATTCGGCACCTTCGTTCCCTTGACGCTTGAAAAACTGAAGATCGACCCCGCTCTGGCAACCGGCCCCTTCATCTCGATTACAAATGATATCATAGGCATGGTGATATATATGGGCATCAGCACCGCCCTACTCTTCCACTTCGCCGCCTGATCCACCCCACGGCGCACAATCGCTGACGATTCACCCTAGCCACGTAGCGACATGGCGTGCCATGTCTGAACAAGACACACCAAAGTCCACCACCCTTGCTGACATCGCGCGCGATGTCCCTACTCTCCCGATATAATACAACATATTTAT
>CAMWYV010000202.1 GCA_947178565.1 uncultured Porphyromonadaceae bacterium
GCGTATGATCGGTCAGGGGATGCACGGCTTCACCGGCAACAAGGAGATTGCCGTGGAAGATATTGACAAAGCTCTCGCCGAACCTACCGACAAGCGCATATTCGTGATAGCAAGCGCACTTGAAAAGGGTTATTCGGTAGATAAGATTCATGAACTCACCAAGATTGACCGCTGGTTCCTGTACCGTCTTCAGAATATCGTTACCACTTCTCATCTTCTCAAGGATTTCAATAGTCTTGAAGATCTGCCTGCCGACCTTCTTCGTCTTGCAAAGGAGCAGGGATTCAGCGATTTTCAGGTTGCACGCTCCATATTCAAGGGCGAGATGAAAGGTAATGCCGAGAAATATAATCTCAAGGTTAGAGAGCACCGCAAGAATCTCGGTATCGTGCCTGTTGTCAAGCAGATCGATACTCTCGCGGCAGAATATCCCGCGCAGACAAACTATCTGTATCTCACATACAACGGTTCTGAAAACGATATCACATATCTGCACGACCATCGCTCCATAGTTGTGCTCGGCAGCGGTGCATACCGCATAGGCAGCTCGGTGGAGTTTGACTGGTGCTCGGTCAACGCTCTGCTTACTGTCAAGAAAGAGGGCTGGAGATCGGTTATGATCAACTATAATCCTGAAACAGTATCCACCGACTACGATATGTGTGACCGTCTCTATTTTGACGAGCTCACATTCGAGAGAGTGATGGATATTCTTGATCTGGAAACACCTCACGGTGTGATTCTCTCTGTAGGCGGGCAGATTCCCAATAACCTCGCTACCCGTCTTGATGACCGTGGCGTCAATATTCTCGGTACTACCGCCAAGAGCATCGACAATGCGGAGGACAGAAATAAATTCTCGGCAATGCTTGACCGTCTCGGTATTGATCAGCCCAGATGGAGGGAGCTGACGAGTTTCGAGGATATCAACAAGTTTATTGATGAAGTCGGTTTCCCGGTGCTCGTGCGCCCAAGCTATGTGCTCAGTGGTGCGGCGATGAACGTATGCTCCAATCCCGATGAGCTTGAGCGGTTCCTCCGTCTTGCCGCAAATGTGAGCAAGCAGCATCCGGTTGTTGTGTCAGAGTTTATTCAGAATGCCAAGGAAATCGAGATGGATGCCGTTGCTCAGAACGGTGAGATTAAGGTTTACGCTATCAGCGAGCATATAGAGTATGCCGGTGTGCACTCCGGTGACGCTACCATCCAGTTCCCGCCGCAGAAACTCTATGTAGAGACCATGCGCCGTATAAAGAAAGTATCGTCTCAGATTGCCAAGGCTCTAAATATATCCGGACCGTTCAACATCCAGTTCCTTGCCAAAAACAATGATATCAAGGTGATTGAATGTAATCTACGCGCAAGCCGTAGCTTCCCGTTCGTATCAAAGGTTCTAAAAATCAACTTTATCGATATCGCAACCAAGGTGATGCTCGGTATCCCGGTCGAGAAGCCTCATAAAAATGCATTTGATCTTGATTATGTAGGTATCAAGGCTTCACAATTCAGTTTCTCCCGTCTGCAAGGTGCTGATCCGGTGCTCGGTGTAGATATGAGTTCTACCGGTGAGGTTGGATGTATCGGAGTAGATACGTCCGAGGCACTGCTCAAGGCTATGATATCGGTAGGTCTGAGAATACCCAAGAAAGGTATTCTTCTCTCCACAGGCTCCGCAAAGCAGAAGGCTGATATGCTTGATGCCGCGCATCAGCTTCATGATAAAGGCTATCGCATCTATGCCACCGCCGGAACACATCAGTTCCTCAACGATAACGGTATTCCTGCAGTGAAAGTATATTGGCCGAGTCAGGCAGATATGCAGCCGCAGGCATTGCAGATGCTTCACGACAAAGAAATCGATCTTGTGGTGAATGTCCCTAAAAACCTTACTCCTACCGAGTTGGGTAACGGTCACAAGATTCGCAGAGCGGCTATAGACCTCAATATACCGCTGCTCACCAATGCGCGTCTTGCATCGGCGTTTATCAATGCGTTCTGTACCCTACCGCTTGACGATATAGAAATCAAGCCGTGGGACGAGTATTAACCTACTCACAGCTTGCCGCTGAAACAGTCAGGCAACTGTCTGCCCGCTATCCTGTGTCGGAGTCAAGGGCTATGACACGACTGATTTTTGAAAGACTCAAAGGTTTTACTCCCGCCGATCTTGTGCTCAAAGGAACGCAAGAGGCGGGAGATTTTATTGAAGGGAAGGTCGGGCAGATTGTTTCGCGTCTTCTCAAAGATGAACCGATCCAGTATATTTTTGGAATCGCGGATTTTTATGGCATGGAGTTCAAGGTTACACCGGATGTGCTTATTCCGCGGACTGAAACCGCTGAACTTGTGGATATTATCGTGCGAGATTGGGCAGGGAAAGCTGACCTCAATGTCGCCGACCTTTGCACAGGTTCCGGCTGTATAGCTGTTGCGCTTGCGCGTAATCTTCCGTTTGCATCTGTAACAGCAATCGATATAAGCGAGGCGGCACTTGCCGTTGCGCGCGAAAATTCGGTGTCTCTCAAGACTAATGTCAGATTTGTTCGTGAGGATGTTCTCACTCTCAGTCCTCTTCGTGAGTCATTCGATATAATTGTGAGTAATCCGCCATATATAACTGAAAAAGAGAAAGCGGCAATGGAACCGAATGTTCTTGACCATGAGCCGGCTCTCGCGCTGTTTGTGCCTGACAGCGATCCGCTGAAATTTTACAAGCCGATATCTCGATTTGCCGCCGGATCGCTTGCATCCGGCGGGATGGTGTACTTTGAGATAAATCCGGACTATGCGCGGGAAATCAGCAAATGTCTCGATGACTTAGGTTTTGAAGATATAGAAGTCATCAAGGATACCTACGCAAAAAATCGCTTTATAAAAGCTGTTCATGAATAAGAAGCCTATCACTCCGGATAAAGCTCTGGCGCGCTTGCAGGATTTGTGTGTGAGATCTGAGCAATGCTCCTATGACTTGCGGCGCAAGCTCTTCAACTGGGGCGTGAGCGCTGATGCTTCAGATAAAATTATCAATCGGCTTATTGCCGAGAAATTCGTGGATGATGAGCGGTTTTCAACCGCTTTTGTGCGCGACAAATATCGTTTTTCAGGATGGGGGAGGATGAAGATAATGACTCATCTTGCTGCAAAGCGTATTTCCAAATCGGTTGCGGAGAATGCTCTGGAGGCTATTAATGCAGAAGAATATGCGGAAGTGGCGCTTAAAGCGCTTAAAGCGAGGGCACGTGCCCTTAAAGAGGGTAATACTTATGAGGGGAGAACAAAACTGTATCGTTTCGGAGTAAGCCGTGGATTTGAAACTTCGTTAGTTTCCTCACTGATAAAGAGCGGTGCGGTATGGGAG
>CAMWYV010000203.1 GCA_947178565.1 uncultured Porphyromonadaceae bacterium
TGGTGCAAGAATATCTGCAACTGTAGCGATTTCCGAATTGTCCCTGAAATTGATTCCCTCCCTTTCCGGTGGATTATTGAAAACAATGTTACGCGACGCCTGCTCGTCAAGTAACGGAATCAACGAGCTATTTGGATATTTATCCTTGAACTGTTGAGTCAGAATAATCGCTCCGGGATTGTATAATCCTCTATGACCGTCCTCCAACAACAATGTGCCAAGAGCGGCTTCTGTCGCTTTACCACTAAAAACAGAGTCACAATATTCTGCCTGAAGGAGTAAAAACTCATTGCCGGAAAGTTGTGTTAAAGAATCACCCTTATCCACATATAACATATTTTCGACAAGCATCTGCCAATAAGGGAACAACCCAGATGACGGCGTTGACACATTTATATTCTTAATAAGTTCCTTGTATGTTTTATCCCATTCTTCATTGCCTGCGAAGTGACTATATTTAGTAAAAAATATAATATTCCTGTAAAACGTTGCCATACCGTTATAAGCATTCAACAACCAAGGAGCAGCATTTTTATAGCGGGTATTTATACTATCAGTATAGTTATCAAATTTTCCAAGTACCGCAGTAGGGATGGAGTCCGGTGCAAGATTCAGTTCATCCGGCACTATACCGGGTGCGATTAAAGAAAAGTATATATTGGAAAGGTTTTTCGTATCTTCTGCAAGATTAAAGTTATCCACTCCACCCGCCTCGGGATTTATCTGAAACGCTTCTTTAGCCAAAGGATCAATCACTAGCTCGGCGGTACCGGGCATAAGAAACATACTTTGAGAAAGATCGGGTAATTTTTTCGCAGGATCTTTTGCCTTTAAAAATATATATTCAACTCCGTCTGTAGGGAGAGATATTGTAAAAGTACTGTCAGAATCCAGAACGACAGGATTACTTTCATTTACATAAACACCGTTATATGAACGGAAATAACTCAACTCTCTTTCTCCAAGATTTTTGACCGACACTTTCAGCACAGCTTCATTCTTTCCGGAAGCAGAAACGCAGAAAGGTAAAGCGACAGACATCAGCAATGACGTGATTGTGATCCGTAATAACATAGTCATTTTGATTTTATGAATTTGCCGCCAAATATATGTCTTTTTTTAATACAGCCAATTTATTTTATTAAAAAAATGACTCTGATGCCTTTAGCAAATTCTCAGGCTTACCGATATCAAACCAACGGTAATCCTCATCCTGCACATATCCTCTTATATTAAGGTATGCCGCATTTGCGGCATAAAAAGGAGTGGTTGAAAATACCGGTCCATGCTCTCCGGCATATTTATTCAAATGTGATAAAAGCGAAGGACTCACCACCGAAATTCCACCGAAAGCGAGAGGAGTTAAGTTTACAGTTTCTAAATTTTCAGGAATTGTGGCTCCGGAACTCAGGTTCTTCCACCCCCGAAGCCGATTGTCTGAATCATATAGAAATGTACGGCTGCTTTTGCGTTGCTGTGCAAGCAACGTCACATCAGCGTTTGAATACTTGTGAGCGTCAACCATTTTTTCTATATGAAAATCTGTAAGAATATCTGCGTTGTGCACAATAAACGGATCATCACCTTCAAACCACTTTTGTGCCGCAAGAATACCACCGCCGGTATCCAAAAGAGCATCTGATTCGTCACTTATATGTATCTGAACACCGAAATTATTATTGGAGGAAAGATATTCTTTGATTTTTTCAGAAAAATGATGCACATTGATCACAAACTCCCCTACACCTATATCAATGAGATTTTCTATCACCCTGCCGAGCATGGGTACCCCCCCGACCTCAACAAGAGCTTTTGGCATAGAATCGGTAAAGGGCTTCAATCGTGTGCCGAGTCCCGCGGCAAATATCATAGCTTTCATTATCTTTTCCTATATAGTTTCGCTGATTTTTCTTTCGCGGTGAATCAGATGCACCTCTATGCCGAACCGCTCTTTTATATGTGCGGCGGTACGCTCTGCGCAATATACCGAACGATGTCTTCCACCGGTACAACCGAAGAATACGTTCAGGGATGTGAATCCACGAGCCATATAACGCTCAACAGAATAATCGACCATACTCCAAGCCGCCGATAGAAAGTTCTTGACCTCTCCCCTTTCTTCAAGAAACTTTATCACAGGTTCATCTCTACCGGTCAGTTGTTTATATTCGTCATATCTTCCGGGGTTATGCAATGCTCTGCAGTCAAAAACAAATCCCCCGCCGTTACCGCTTTTATCCTCGGGCATCCCCATCTTGTATGAGAAACTGCCAACAGTAACAATGAGCCTACCTGACTGAGGATCATTTTTGCCGAAAGACTTACATGAGACCAATCTCTCAACAACTTTGCGCAGATGCGGCAAATCCGGGAAACCACTGTTCAGCAGTTCTCTTAAATTATCCAGAGCCGCCGGAATACTTTTTATAAAATGCTCTTTTTTCTTCACCAATCCTAAAAAACCATACGCTCCGAGAACCTGAAGGGTGCGCAGCAGTATAAACAGCGGCAACTGAGAAGTGAGCTTGGATTTAGAGGATTCAAGAACAGGAACCGAGGCTAAATAATGATTAAAGAGATGATTTTTCAAATCGGCAGGAAAAGCCGCACGAGCCTGCCAAATAAACGAAACTACGTCATATAACCCACACCCTTTACGCGCTCCCTGAAAATCAATGAAAACCGGCTGAACACCACCTTTCAACATCACATTTCTGCTCTGACAATCACGCAAAATGATAGAATCCCTTCCACATGCTTCAATCATATTGACAAATCTCTCAAAATCATTTTCAAGAAGTTCCTCATCAAATTCAATTCCTGCCGGTTTAAGAAAGGAATATTTGAAATAATTAAGATCCCATACAATAGCCCGTCTGCTCATCTCAGGTGTGGGATAGCACTTCGCGAAATCAAAACCGCTGAAACCTGCTGTATGAAACTGAGCGAGTTTTGTCATCACATCTTCGAGGATGGCAATATCATCGGGAGTGTACATCCCTGACTTACGACTCTTTTCAAGGTCGTCGAATAATGAAACCGAACCTACATCCGATTGGAGATACGCCATAGAATCTTCGCTCACAGCAAGTACTTCCGGCACCGGCAAACCCATCTTTGCAAACTCGCGTGACATATAAATAAACGCGTTGTTTTCCTGCTCAGACACCCCTATCGTTCCAATGCAGCACAAAGAACTTCCGATCAACCTGAAATATCGGCGGTCTGACCCCGCACCGGCTATAGGAATTATTGAATCGGGTTTCTCACCTGTAACAGCAGTGAATAAATCGCTCAACTCTTGCATAAAATGTGGTTATATATTACAAAGGTATATTA
>CAMWYV010000204.1 GCA_947178565.1 uncultured Porphyromonadaceae bacterium
ACTGAAATCCGCAAAGATCCGGATGTAGCCGTGCCTTTGTTTGCCGATATGTCAAGCGACATCTTCTCACGCCAGGTTGATGTGTCGAAATACGACCTCATCTATGCCGGCGCGCAGAAAAACCTCGCTCCCGCAGGCGTTACGATAGCAATCGTGCGCGAAGATGCCCTCGGCAAGGTTGACCGCCTTATCCCGACCATGCTCGACTACCGCACACATATCAAGAAAGACTCGATGTTCAATACCCCTCCGGTACTCCCGATTTTCTCCGCTCTCCAAACCCTCCGTTATTATAAGGAACTCGGTGGTGTAGCAGCGCTTGAGAAAATGGATATCGCCAAAGCCGATGCCCTGTATGAGGCTATCGATTCCTCAAAAATGTTTGTCGGCACAGTCACCGACCCCGCCGACCGCTCTATCATGAACGTTACTTTTGTCATGAAGCCCGAATATAAGGAGCTTGAGAAAGATTTCATTGATTTTGCCGCTACCAAAGGCATTGTGGGCATCAAGGGTCACCGCAGTGTAGGCGGTTTCCGCGCTTCGCTCTACAACGCCCTGCCTATGGAGAGCGTGCAGGTGCTCATCGAAGCTATGAAGGAATTTGAAAGCAAACACTAAATCAGCACCGTCATGAAAGTACTCGTTGCTACTGAAAAACCGTTTGCCGCTACTGCCGTAAACTCTATCCGCTCAGTGGTGGAAAACGCCGGATATACTCTTGCCCTGCTTGAAAAATATACCGAAAAGAGCCAGCTCCTTGAAGCTGTTGCCGATGCCGACGCGCTGATTGTGCGCAGCGACAAGGTAGATGCCGAAGTGATCGCAGCCGCTCCAAAGCTCAAGGTCATAGTGCGCGCCGGAGCGGGATACGACAACATCGATCTCCCTGCCGCCACTGCCGCCGGAATATGTGTTGAAAATACTCCCGGGCAGAACTCCAACGCTGTTGCGGAACTCGTTTTCGGTATGGCAGTCATGGCTGCAAGAAATATGTTTGACGGCACATCCGGCTCAGAGCTTAAAGACAAGACTCTCGGCATACACGCCTTCGGACAGGTGGGAAGAAATGTCGCGCGTATCGCCAAAGGCTTCGGCATGGAGGTGAGCGCTCTCGACCCATTCTGCCCCGCCGAGGTAATCGCTGATGCAGGAGTAAAGCCGGTCAGTGACATCAAAGAGCTGTATTCACAGAATAAAGTGGTGTCTATACATATTCCCGCAACTCCGGAGACCAAGGGCTCTATAGGCTACGAACTTATCACCTCGCTACCCAAGGGGGGTATTCTTGTAAATACCGCCCGTAAAGAGGTGATTGATGAGGAGGGGCTGAGAAAGGCGCTTGCTGACCGACCTGACCTCAAGTATGTTGCAGATGTGAAACCGGACAACGCTCCCGCGCTTGAAGAGGAGTTTGCCGGCAGAGTGTTTTTCACCCCAAAGAAAATGGGAGCACAGACCTCGGAAGCGAATATCAACGCCGGCATCGCGGCAGCTAAGCAGGTTGTTGACTTCCTGAAGGACGGCATCGACAGATTCCGCGTGAACAAGTAATCGCATTCCCTTATATAATTTAAGCGGGTGCGTGAAAACGCATCCGCTTATTTCATGAATACAAGATAGACGGCGCCCACCAACAGGCAGAACGCGGCGATGTGGTTCCACCGCAGCGAAAAGTCATTGAACATCATGAGGCTGAAGATAACGAACACCACAAGAGTTATCACCTCCTGCATCACTTTCAGCTGAATCAGAGAGTACGGTCCGCCGTTTCCCTCGTAGCCCATGCGGTTTGCGGGCACCTGACAGGTGTATTCAAGCAACGCGATACCCCATGAAACAAGAATGATTACATATAGAGGCCAGTTGGTTGATACTCCCGACGAGGAGAGTTTGAGATGACCGTACCAGGCAAATGTCATAAAGACATTTGACACCACAAGCAGAATTATCGTAAGAATCGCAGGTGACATAATAGTGTTATTATTGTTTTTCGGCTGCAAAGGTAGTAAATTTGCAGAGATGAAACGGTTGATTTTCATACTCGCGGTTGCCGTAACAGCCCTCATGGGGGCTGCAAGGAGCGTTGATGAGGTGCCCAATGTGCATCTTGGCGACGCGCGCCGCTATGTGTCTAATCCCGACGGAGTGCTCTCAGAGCAGACTGTCGCTCGGATTGACGAGGCTATCGGTTCGATCTGGGGCTCCACTTCTGCCGAGGTTGTGGTGGTTGCCGTTGACGAGACCGATTCGGGCGATATCGATGATTTCGCCACACGCCTGTTTGAGAAATGGGGTATCGGCAAGAAGGACAATGACAACGGACTCCTTATATTATTAAGCAAAAACGACCGCAAGGTGACCATGCGCACAGGCTACGGCATGGAGGGTGTGCTCCCCGACGTGATATGCGGTAGGATAATCCGCAATGAAATGTTGCCCCGATTCCGCTCCGGAGATTACGACGGAGGCGTTCTCGCGGCTGTCAGCACCGTCACCTCATATCTCAACGATCCCGAGGCGGCTGCCGAAATACGCTCCAAATATGCCAACGACGCGCGCCGCGGCGATGACGATCTGACTTTTGAAGAACTCGGGCGAATAGTAGGCGGAGCAATGTGCGTTCTCCTGATAATCGCCCTCGTGCTCGTTGCCTACGGACTCTATACCACCCGCCGCATTGACCCTGCGAGCCGATTCTTCAGACTGAAGACCTACAAGGTGCCGGTGCTGATGCTCAGCTGCTTCGGGCTCGGACTCCCCCTCCTCGCATATCTGCTCCTGTGGTGGAAGATGAAACGGCTCCGCAACGCGCCCCGCAAGTGCCCCAACTGCAGCCACGCCATGCACAAGCTCGACGAGGAGCGGGACAACGCCTACCTCACCCCATCGCAGGACACCGAAGAGAAAATCAACTCGGTGGACTATGATGTGTGGCTCTGCGACAACTGCGGCGAGAAAGACATCATTCCCTTTGTCAACGAAAGTTCCGGCTACTCGATATGCCCTCAGTGCGGCGCCCGCGCAAGCTATCTCACCGCCGACAGAGTGGTGGTACAGCCCACAACCTCCTCCAAAGGGCGCGGCGTAAAGGTTTATTCATGCCTCAACTGCCACAATAATTCGCAGATACCTTATGAGATTGCCAAGATTCCCGTTGCTCCGGTAATCGTGATTCCCGGAGGCGGTGGAGGCTTCGGCGGAGGCGGAGGATTTTCAGGAGGCAGCTTCGGCGGAGGCATGACCGGCGGTGGCGGCGCTTCCGGCGGCTGGTAACAACCAAAAGACTCCCCGACTAAAGACTAAAAAACTCCCCGACTCCCCCACCCCCATGAC
>CAMWYV010000205.1 GCA_947178565.1 uncultured Porphyromonadaceae bacterium
TATTTGATAAGTTCAAACATTGCTAACGGTTTACAGTGCTGTTTTTGCTGCACGAGCCTCGCTTACTATCAGAATCAGCTCTTCGCGCACCGGTGTAGGAAGGGTTATGCCTCTCAGACTGCAGCTACGCGCCCATCCGGCAATATCGTGAGGCAGAAGGGTGAGCAGAACGTTCCGGAATTCTTCTATAGCCTCATCGGAATACTCATCAGCTCCGATACCGACATAAGCATCAAGCTCCTCATCGTCATAATATTCTATCTCTGTACTCATTGCCGACACAAGCGAGTCTTTCTCGCAGGTGATGTGCATTCCGCAGCATTCATCCGCCTCTACAGTACCAGGCAATGCCGTTTCCTTACTGTCCTGAGTATCGGGACGGTCAAGAATCCACAGCACAAAGCCTGTGACTACAAGAGCGGCAAATATGATCAGGGCTGCTATCATTCAGCTCCCTCCTCTTCTACTTCCTCCAGAGTGAATCCTGCTTTGCGAAGGTCATCCCAGTAGCCGGGATAGCTCTTGCCTACCACTTCGGCATCTCTTATCACAATTCCGGGAATAAAAACGGCTACCGGCGCGAGACACATAGCCATGCGGTGATCGTCATAGGTGTCAAATACCGGTATTCCGGCTAACGGTCGTCTTATGCCATCCCACGTAATAACCTCATCACCTTCGGTTTCAAGCACTACTCCAACTTTGAGCAGCTCGCGTGTAAGTGCTGCGATGCGGTCGGTCTCCTTTATTCGCAGAGAGCGCAAACCGCTAAGACGAAACGGGACACCGAGCATGGCACAGGTCACGGCAAAGGTCTGCGCCACATCGGGTGTGGATGAGAGATCCGCAATAAAACGCGGTGTGAGATCGGGCGAAGCTTCCAGCGATGCCCGGAGGGGACTGGTTTCAAATCCTGTTTCCACACCGAGTCCGCGAAACGAATCAACAATAGCGCTGTCGCCCTGACAGCTTTTTTCGTGCAGACCTCTCAGAGCTGTCCAACCGCAGGTGAGTGCCTGTATCTCAAACCAATATGAGGCGGCACTCCAATCTCCTTCCACCTCGAAATCTGTCGGATAGGTGTAATTGCCGTGCGCAATGGTTATTTCGTTGCCTTCAATCTCCGGCTTTACGCCAAATCTCTCCATGATATATGCAGTCATGCGGATATATGGCATGGAAATGATTTCCCCTTCAAGAGTGATTTTGAGTCCCGATTCAAGCACGGGAGCGATCATCATGAGAGCGGAAATATACTGGGAACTCACTCCGGCGTCGATGCTTAGCATTCCTCCGGGCAGGGTTTTACCTTTGATTCTTAACGGCGGAAAGCCTTCCTTGTCAATATATGAGATGTCTGCGCCGATGCTTTTCAATGCGTCAACAAGCGGACCGATAGGTCGGTTGCACATTCTCTCCGAACCTGTAAGTTCGATCTCCTTGCCGGGCTGTGCCGCGAAAAAGGCTGTTAGAAAACGCATGGCGGTGCCGGCAGCCCCGATATTCACTGTGGAAAAATCACCGGTCAAGGCTGTAAGCATAGCATCGGTATCATCGCATTGAGCTACATTTTCGATAGCAGTTGCTCCCGGGGTGAGGGCGTTGATGATGAGGGCACGGTTGCTTATGCTTTTGGATAGCGGCAGGGTAATCTCCACATCCATCAGCTCTTCGGGAGGGAATATGCGGTAGTTCATAATTCAAATTTGAAAAGTTGGTAGCCGTTTTCGTTGTCCTCGCTCAGCGCGTAAAGAACGGAGTCATCCGGGCTGACTGTTATGAGGCAGCGACCTACATTCAGTTCAAGTACTCTTTTGATCTTGCCGTTGTAGTCATACACTCTTACACGTGTGGCAGGCGCAGCTTCCCCTTCGGTCATTTTCTTACGCGTATCGGTGAAATCATTGGCATAGCCACCTTCGATAGTGTAAACAGAGGAGTTGGATACGGTAACACCGCCGGGAAAGAAGTAGCGTAGCTTGTCGGTGTAGCTGAAAGTGGCGAAATTGCCGTCTTCACTGCTGATTTCAATACCTTCCTGCGGCTCACCGACATTAGTTGTTATCTTCACGGAATCACCCTCGACTGTGCCGAAAGATATAATGTCTCCGAGCAGACTTGCTGCTGCGAAGTGCTTGCCGTCGGGGCTCGCCGCGCCTTTCATCTGAAAGAAATTGGCAAGAGCATAATCGGGGACATCACTCCCCAATTCCTCTTTGGGCGGATACGGCTGGATTATCTTTTTGAATTTGCCGTAGTTGTCATATATGGCAAGCATACCCGCAGGGGTGAGATTGGGAGTGATTATAGCTCCGTTCACTAGGCGGATAATGTTGGCGGGCACGATAGAATCGGCTGGTGAGCCCACAATCCTTTTGGGCAGTGTAAACACTGTTTTGAGCCTCGGCTTCTCCGAGTCAAGATTATCCACCACCCTGAGCGCGCCATACATGGGTGCCGCTTCAACAATAAGGCGTGAGTTTGCCTCATCATAGCGAATGGCATCAAGATATGGCATCGCACCCTCTCCGCTACCCTGAGGCAGGAAAGAACGCACATACTGTCCGTTGGTGTCATACTCATCTATAAGCATGGCGGCGGTGCCGGAATTGCGCACATATACACGTGATGCTGAGGCAACGATGCCGTATGGAGACTTGAATGCATCGTCTCCGGCAATCACTGTGCCGGTAAGCCTCATGGTGTCTATTCTGTCGCTGTCCGCGCTTCCCGCTCCGGTGCAGGATATAACTGACACTGCGGCGAGCAAGATGATTCCTGCGGCGAATCGGGTCATATTCAGCTTAGTTTGTTGAGAGCCTCTGCGATGCGGCGCATAGCTTCGCGGATATTGTCGTCAGATGTGGCATAGCTCAGGCGAATGTAGCCGGGCAGGCAGAACGCTTCGCCGGCAACTGTTGCCACATGACCTTCCTCGAGCAGATACATGGCGAGGTCGGTATCGTTTTCTATCACTCTGTCACCGAAACGTTTGCCGAAATATGCGCTCACGTTCGGGAAGAGGTAGAACGCACCCTGGGGCACATTGACCTCGATTCCGGGAATCTCTTTGGCGAGAGAAACAACGAGGTCTCTTCGGCGTTCAAATGCCTTGCGCATCTCCTCGACGCACTCCTGGGAGCCGGTATATGCGGCTTCGGCAGCTTTCTGTGCGATAGAAGAGGGATTGGAGGTATATTGGCTCTGGAGTTTGCTCACCGCTTTGGCGATAGGCAGGGGGGCGGCGATAAATCCGATTCTCCAGCCGGTCATGGCGTATGCCTTAGATACACCGTTCACCACCACCACTCTGTCGGCGATTTCAGGGAATGATC
>CAMWYV010000206.1 GCA_947178565.1 uncultured Porphyromonadaceae bacterium
AGCTGCTGCGGCTCTCGGATTTGAGACAATACACGTGGCACCCGGCACAGAATTTACCGATCTCCTTAAAGCAAAAGACCTCTGAAATGAAGCAATCAGAAGATAAAATAGCCGTTGTGGGTACCTTTGACGGTGTCCATCTCGGACATATCTATCTTCTGAATGCTTTAAAAGACGAAGCTAATCGATCAAGGCTCTCCCCGCTTATCATCACTTTCTCAGGACATCCGCTTGAAATCATCCGCCCGGATAAAGCGCCTCCCCAGCTCTCATCTTTACCAGAAAAAATCACCTCGATGAAAAAATTGGGATTCGACCATATAGAGGTGCTGAATTTCGATTCCGACTTACGCAATATGAGTGCGCATGAATTTATGGCTATGCTTCGCGACAAATATGCCGTTAACACATTGCTCCTCGGCTACGATACTCGGTTTGGCCATGACAGACCATATGGAGCGGAAGCATATCAGGCTATAGGAAAAGAACTGGGCATGAGTGTGCATCAGGCACCGGAATATGTCGTTGATGACGTACCGATCTGCTCTTCAAAAATCAGAAAACTTTTGTCGGTAGGTGAAGTCTCTTCAGCCAACAATCTATTAGGTAAAACATATAGCATCACGGGCAAAGTGGTTCATGGCAAGAAACTCGGTCGTAAAATCGGTTTCCCTACCGCCAATATCTCGCCAATTGACCCCAAGCAACTAATCCCTGCGCCCGGTGTCTATGCGGCAGATGTCGTGCTGCCTGACAACAAGCGGCGTAGGGCTATGGTCAATATCGGATTCCGCCCTACTGTTGAGATCTCAGACAAACCACACCTTACATTTGAGGTTCATATTTTGGACTTTGCCGGCGACTTATATGACCATGTTGTAAGAATCGAATTCATCGACCGTATCCGCGATGAAAAAAAATTCGAAAGCCTTGACCAACTGAAAACGCAGCTCACACTGGATGCACAGACGGCTAAGAACATCCAAGTCGGCTTCTGAAGAAGTGCCAGATGCCCAACGCTACCGAAACAGACACATTCAAAGAATGCTTGGTACCAAACTGAGGTATCTCAATGCACACATCCGCGCTGTCAACCGCACTCTGACTGACACCATGCACCTCATGTCCCGCAATAAGTGCATAATTCTTATTCACATCGACCTTAAAATCCTGCAACAGCACACTACCCTTCACTTGCTCTAAGGCACATATCTCATATCCTTCACTTTTTAGCGCAGCTATGCATGCTTCTGTCGTGGTATAATACTCCCAACGAACCGAATCTTCTGCTCCGAGAGCGGTTTTGTGAATTTCGGGAGACGGCGGGCAAGCTGTTATACCACACAGCATTATACGTTCAACGAGAAAAGCGTCCGATGTGCGGAATATCGAGCCTATATTGTTTAGTGACCGAATATTATCCAGTACCACAACCAGCGGCATCTTCGGTTTGGAACGGAAAACCTCGACCGAGTCACGGTCGAGGTCCCATATAGTTTTCTTGTCCATTATGACTTATCAGTCAATAATATCAAATCCGGTATACTTACGCAGACACTCTGGCACTACAATACCTTCATCGGTCTGGTTGTTTTCAAGAAGTGCTGCCATAATACGCGGCAATGCCAGAGCAGAACCGTTGAGAGTATGGCATAGACGTGTTTTTTTGTCCTCTGTGCGATAGCGGCATTTAAGGCGGTTCGCCTGATAGGTTTCAAAGTTTGAAACAGAACTAACCTCAAGCCAACGCTTCTGAGCGGCAGAGAACACTTCAAAATCAAAAGTAATTGCAGACGTGAAACTCATATCACCGCCACATAGACGAAGAATATGCCACGGCAAGCCAAGCTTATCAAGTAGCCCCTGCACGTGATCTTTCATCTCTTCAAGCGCAGCATAAGAATTTTCAGGCTTCTCGATTCTCACGATTTCCACTTTATCAAACTGGTGCAAACGGTTTAGACCACGCACATCCTTACCATAACTGCCCGCTTCACGACGGAAGCAAGCGCTGTAAGCACAATTCTTTACAGGAAGTTTATCATCTGTAAGAATCACATCGCGATAAAGATTGGTAACAGGAACCTCCGCAGTAGGAATAAGATAGAGGTTATCCTCGTTCACATAATACATCTGACCCTCTTTATCGGGAAGCTGACCTGTACCATAGCCGGATGCTTCATTCACCACATAAGGAGGCTGAATCTCTATATAGCCTGCTTTACCTGCCTCATCCAGAAAAAACTGGATGAGAGCGCGCTGAAGACGTGCACCTTTCCCGATATATACCGGGAAGCCGGCTCCGGTAATTTTTACACCTAAATCAAAATCTATTAGATTGTATTTTTTTGCAAGATCCCAGTGAGGGAGGGCGTTCTCATCAAGAGCAGGCATATTGCCGCCGGTCTTCTCTACCACATTGTCTGCTGCGGTTTTGCCCTCCGGTACTGCATCACAAGGGAGATTCGGAATTGTAAGCAAAATATTTTTAATCTCCTCCTCAGTAGCAGCAAGTCTCTCAGATATTTCTTTTTGGTCTGACTTCAAAGTAGCCACTTCAGCCTTTACCCGCTCGGCTTCATCCTTTTTTCCCTCTTTCATAAGACCACCTATACGCGCAGCTAATTTATTGAGTTCGGCAGCTTTAGTGTCGTTGCTTAACTGAAGAGCGCGACGGTTGTCATCAAAAGTAATTATATTATTGATAGCCTCTGATCCGTCAAACCCCTTAACGGCAAGGCGCTCTATTACCCTTTGCGGGTTTTCTTTAATCTGCTGTAATGTAAGCATTTTTTATCCTATTAAAGTATTTCTTCAAGAAAGTAATTCCTTCACTTTGGCAGATATAGCTCTCCCATCCGCCTTCCCGGCAAGTGCTTTTGACGCAACACCCATCACCATACCCATCTCTTTAGCTGAAGTGGCACCGGTCTGAGCAATTATGGTTTTGAGCGCTTCTTCAAGCTCTGATTCACTTAGTTGCTTAGGCAGATACTCCTCAATCACAGCAGCCTCAGCAAGCTCGTTTTCAGCAAGCTCCGGTCGATTCTGTGATTTATAGATTTCTGCTGTTTCGCGACGCTGCTTAACCATCTTGCTCATAATTTTCACAGCTGTCTCATCAGATAACTCACCTTCAGCGCCTTTGGCTGTCTTTGCTTCAAGGAATTCTTTTTTTATACCTCTGAGGGTTTCCAGACGCACCTTATCTTTGGCAAGCATAGCCGCCTTAATGTCTGAACTGATTTTTTCAAATAAATCCATTTTCAAAAACTACTTATTACCGCAAAGGTAATATTTTATTTCCCCAAAAACACATCC
>CAMWYV010000207.1 GCA_947178565.1 uncultured Porphyromonadaceae bacterium
GCCCTGTAGTGTTATCCAGCATTTCGGCAAGCATGAAGACCTTATCTACATTTCCCATGGCAAGAATCAGAATTGTTGACTCGAAAACGGTTCCTTCTCCTGCGGGTTCGTCAAGATGAAACTTTTTCAAGGGCAATCCCCGGCGGTCATACACAAATTTCTCTTCCTTGTTATTCAGAGTGCCGTTGTGATACACATGGAGAATATTCTCTTTTCCGAGGGTATAGACAAACGGATGCAGTCCGGATGCGCGACATGCGCATATTGCGTTTGAGGCGCTCTCGGTGTTTATGAGGTGCAGATTCTCATAGCGGCGATACATCCTGTTCCACATTGCAGCTCCGGTCAGCACAATCGCCGGAATGGTGGTGAACGTATGGGCAAGCAACACATCCACTGTAGCGGGAGTGCGGGCTGTGGCAAATGAAATCAGTGCACCCTCGTGAGACAGATCGGATATGATTCTGGCTGTGGTATAAGAGACTTTTGCGCTATCATTCAGAAGAGTGCCGTCAAGATCGCTGATAAACAGGTGCTTTGTATTGGATGTGTTCATGCTGTCAGTCCTTTATCTGCGGTAGTTCTATGCGTATTGTGGTGCCTTTGCCAGGCTCGGAAGATTTCACGAAAATACGTCCGTGGTGATAATCTTCAATTATTCTCCTGGCAAGAGTGAGTCCGAGTCCCCAACCTCTTTTCTTGGTTGTGAATCCCGGTCGGAATATAGTCTTGAAGTGTTTGCGGGGCAGTCCCTTGCCGGTATCGCTCACTTCGATTATGGATTTTCCGGTAGAGGAATCTTTGGCAGTGGATATGCTGAGTTTGCCCACACCGTCCATTGCGTCCACTGCATTTTTTATAAGGTTTTCCATCACCCATTCCAGCAGGGGGGCACATATCATGCTTCGGGCATCAGGGCATGTGAGGGTCTCGGACAGATGCACTGATTTGGATATGCGTGTGCGCATATAGTCGCAGCAGTGCTCCACTATAGCATCGGTGCTTCCGGGTTCGAGCTCAGGGCGTGAGCCTACTTTTGAAAATCGTGAGGCAATAGATGCAAGCCTGTTGACATCTTTGTCCATCTCATTCACGATATTAGGGTCTGTACCCTCAGCTTCGAGCATCTGAGTCCATGCCATAAGTGACGAGATGGGTGTGCCTAACTGATGCGCCGTTTCTTTGGTGAGCCCCACCCACACCTTGTTTTGCTCTGCCTTTTTTGTAGAAGTTACGGCAAAATACACCATTGCTACAAACGCAAGCATCACAAGGGTCTGCACATAGGGGTAATAACTGAGCCGCTGAAGAACGGTGGAATCGCGGTAGTAGAGCTGCTGCACCGATGTCGAGTCTATCCGTATGTCGATTTTGTTTCCGCTTTTTTTGAGTTCACGCAGCTGTTTGGTGAGGAACAGACTGTTTTTCGGTGAAATTGCGGTGAGATCGGTGCTGTCAAGTGGCTCCGGAAGCGAGAAGTTTCTGTGGAAAACGATATTGTCACCGCTATCAACGAGCAGCAGTGGGATTGTGTGGTTAGCCTCTATCACACTCAGCATGAAATCTACATCCGTGCCCTGGCTGTCCTGAGAGTCTGCGGCGAGCCTACGTGTCGCGTCAGCCCATATCTCCATCCTCTCTCTTTCCTGTGCTGAGAGGTTTTTGACCAGACCGTTTGAAAAATATAGGAAAAACACCACAACTGCGGCTGCGGCAATAAGGAGCGCCCAGGCTCCGCGACGGCGTGTCAAATATATATCTTTCAATATAATACTAAACGTGTCTCGGGCGCTGTTATTGCTGATAGGCGGGCGAAACTGATGCGAATTTAGTAAATAAAGAGTAAAAAAATGGTAAATGGCGATATAAATCTTGTTCAGGATTGTTGTATCTTTGTAACTTAAATAGCTCGTTAATGAAAACATTTGAAGAATTGGGCGTTAGAGATGATCTGCGTCGCGCCATAGAAGAACTTGGGTTTGAAAACCCGATGCCTGTTCAGGAGAAGGTGATACCGCATCTTTTGAATGAAGATACCGATGTTGTGGCTCTTGCCCAGACAGGTACTGGTAAGACTGCCGCTTTCGGTCTGCCTGTTCTCCAGCGTATTGACCCCAAAATCAATCGCCCTCAGGCTCTCATCCTGTCGCCTACCAGAGAGCTCTGTCTCCAGATCGGCAGTGACCTCGCTGATTTTTCAAAATATATGCCGGCGGTGAAAGTGCTTCCGGTTTACGGTGGCTCAAGTATAGAGAGTCAGATCCGTGCCCTGAAAGGCGGAGTGCAGATTATTGTGGCAACACCGGGTCGTTTGATAGATCTGATTAAGAGAGGGGTGGTGGATCTGAGCAATGTGCATACGGTTGTTCTTGACGAAGCCGATGAGATGCTAAATATGGGTTTCCTTGATTCTATCGATGCCATTCTCGCTCATGTGCCTGACGAAAGAAAGATGCTCATGTTCTCTGCTACAATGCCTGATGAAATAGCCAGAATAGCGAAGAAATATATGCACTCGCCGGTGGAATTTGTTGTGGGCAATCGCAATGAAGGTTCTGCAAATGTGAAGCATATATACTATATGGTGAACGCACGAGACAAGTATCTTGCGTTGAAGCGTATCGCAGACGATAGCCCAAATATATACGCTATTATTTTCTGTCGCACCCGCCGCGATACTCAGGAAATTGCCGACAAGCTGATTCAGGACGGCTACAATGCGGACGCTTTGCACGGTGACCTATCTCAGCAGCAGCGTGACATTGTGATGAAGAAATTCCGCGACAGGGTGATTACTCTCCTTGTTGCAACCGATGTTGCGGCGCGCGGACTTGATGTTGACGATCTGACCCACGTTATCAATTATGGGCTGCCCGATGATACCGCTGTATATACGCATCGTTCCGGACGAACCGGTCGTGCGGGCAAAACCGGTGTGAGTGTAGCCATCATTCATTCGCGAGAAAAAGGCAAACTTCGCGAAATTGAAAAGAAGATCGGCAAGAAGTTTGAGCGCAAGGATGTACCTACTCCCGAGCATATCATTGAAAAGCAGCTTTACAATCTCGCCGATAGAATCGAGAAAGTGAAGGTGGATGATGAGGAAATCAATAAATATATGCCGGGTGTGAGCCGTAAGCTCAGTTGGCTCACGCAGGAGGATTTGCTCAAAAGAGTGCTTTCTCTTGAGTTTAACAGGCTTCTCGAATATTATCGTGATGCTCCTTCGATCGATTTTATCGATGAAAAACCTAGAAAGGAAAAGAAGGAGCATGAAAAAAAGCCTCGCAACGAGAAGGAAAAAGAC
>CAMWYV010000208.1 GCA_947178565.1 uncultured Porphyromonadaceae bacterium
TGGTTTCCTCAACTCCGGCAAGTTCCGGGTCAATCATGATTCTGCCACAATATTCACATACTATGATTTTTATGTGCATCTTGATCTCAGCTTGTTTCTGAGGTGGGATGCGATTGAAGCAGCCGCCACATGCATTACGCTGAATATACACAACTCCAAGACCGTTTCTTGCATTTTTGCGGATTCTCTTGAAAGCAGCGAGAGTTCTTGCGTCAATCTTGGGCTCAATAGCTTTTGCCTGTTCGCGGAGTTTCTCTTCGTCCTGTTTTGTTTCAGAAACGATTTCTTCAAGTTCCGCTTTCTTCTCCGCAAGAATATGATTCTGATCCTTGAGAATCTCTTCGGTAGCGGTTATCTCATTTGTCTTGTTCTCGATAACCCGTGTGTACTCATTGATATGCTTTTCGCAGAGCTGAATTTCAAGTGTCTGGAATTCGATTTCCTTCGTGAGAAGGTCAAATTCGCGGTTGTTTCTCACATTATCGAGCTGAGTTTTGTATTTTTCAATTTTAGCCTGAGCCTCATTGATTTTTTCTTTCTCTGTTACGCTCTTTTTGCGGAGCTCCTCAATTTCTTTGCGATAGTTGTCAACGCGAGTGGTCAAACCAATGATATTGTCTTCAAGGTCAGCCACTTCAAGGGGAAGTTCACCGCGCACTGTGCGGATGCGGTCAATCTGAGAGAGAATGCTCTGAAGCTCATATAGAGATTTCAGGCGGGATTCGACCGAAAGATTCTGTTCGTTCTTTTTATTATCTGCTGTAGCCATATCGCTTACATATAGTTTATCGGGTTATTTTCCGTAGCCATGTACAGGTGTGCAAAGTTAGGAAAATTTTCTGTAATGACCTTGTGAAAAATATTTTTAGTACATCTCTCGCTCTCAAAATGCCCAATATCAGCAATCAGTATTTTGTCTGCGTAGTCCACAAAATCATGATATTTTGTGTCGGATGTTATCATTGCCTGTGCTCCGGCAGCTATTGCATCAGGTATAAGGGATGAACCGCTACCCCCGCATAATGCCACGGTTTTGATTCTTGTGTCCGGATTAAATGTGGTATGACGTACTATAGGAGAATCAAAAATGTGTTTAATTAGCTCAATAAGTTCAACCGGTGATAATCTATTGTCCAGTTCTCCTATCGCGCCCAATCCAATACCTTCAGTATCAGATTGCTCCAGTGATCGGATGTTTTTGAGTGCCAACATCTGGGCCATTACATGAGATACCCCTCCTGCACACCGGTCAAGAGAGGTGTGACAGGAATATAATGTGATACCGTTTCGGATAGCCTCAATAGCAGTTCTATCCACCGGATTGGCTCCGGTAATAGTCTTCAGCCCTCTGAACAATAGGGGATGGTGAGTAATTATCAAATTGCATCGTGTCTGGATAGCCTCTCTCACTACCCCGGGAGTTGGATCGACAGCAAGCAATACACCGGTGCAATCCGCATCAAGATTATCTCCTATCTGGATTCCTGAATTATCATAGGATTCTTGAAGGTGACTTGGCGCGAATTTTTCAAGCGCAGTTATTATGTCGGAAATACGCACTGTCAATCTTCCCTCACAATATCAATTTTGAGTTCGTCAAGCTGGCTCTGATCAATGGCGGAAGGTGCATCAATCATCATGTCACGACCTGAATTATTTTTCGGGAAAGCGATAACGTCTCTAATAGAATCAAGTCCGGCAAGTATAGAGACAAATCTGTCGAAACCGAAAGCAAGTCCACCATGAGGAGGAGCACCATATTTAAATGCATCCATAAGGAATCCGAATTTATAGCGAGCTTCCTCTTCAGAGAGCCCGAGTAGGCGGAACATCTTGTCTTGAAGTTCGGAATCATGTATTCGGATACTACCGCCTCCAAGTTCATTGCCGTTAACCACCATGTCATAGGCAGTGGCTCTGACAGCACCGGTATCGCTGTCAAGCATATTGACATCCTCAGGGTTTGGTGCTGTGAAAGGATGATGCATAGCGTAGTATCGCTGTGTTTCTTCATCCCATTCAAACAAGGGGAAGTCAATCACCCAGAGGCAAGAAAATTTCTGCGGATCGCGGAGGCCGAGGAGCGAACCGATGTGAAGTCTCAGTTCGCAAAGCTGCTTACGGGTCTTCATTGCGGCTCCAGCAAGAATCAGCATCAGGTCACCGGGTTTTGCGTTTGCTCTGTCCAACCATGTTTTCAGTTGGTCATCTGAGTAAAATTTACCGACGCTGCTTTTTATAGAACCATCCTCCTCATATTTCACCCACATCATGCCTTTTGCACCGATTTGCGGACGCTTGACATAATCAGTGAGGGCATCAAGTTGTTTTCGTGTGTAACCGGCGCATCCGGGAGCAACTATGGCTCCGACGTATTCAGCGTCATCCAGCACGGCGAAACCGGCTCCGGTAGTAAGATCTTTAATTTCCACAAATTCCATTCCGAATCTTGTGTCAGGCTTGTCGCTGCCATAAAGCCGCATAGCGTCTGCCCATGTCATTCTCGGGAAAGGCTGTGTGAAATCAATGTCTTTTACATATTTGAAGATATGTTTTACCAGTCCTTCAAACATATTCAAGACATCTTCCTGCTCAACGAAGCTCATTTCACAATCAATCTGAGTGAATTCAGGTTGACGGTCAGCGCGAAGATCTTCATCACGGAAGCATTTTACAATCTGGAAATATCGGTCAAAGCCACTCACCATGAGGAGCTGCTTGAAGGTCTGGGGACTTTGTGGTAATGCATAGAATTCTCCCGGATTCATTCGTGACGGCACAACGAAATCTCTTGCACCCTCAGGGGTGGACTTGATAAGAACAGGAGTTTCCACCTCAATAAATCCGTGTTGATCAAGATACCTGCGAATCTCGAATGCCATTTTGTGGCGTAATTCAAGATTCTTACGCACACATGAGCGGCGTAGGTCAAGATATCTGTACTTCATTCTGAGGTCATCACCTCCATCGGTATTATCCTCGATTGTAAATGGCGGAACGTCACTCTTGTTAAGTATTTTGATATTATCTGCGAGAATCTCGATATCGCCGGTAGAAAGGTTCGGATTTTTGCTGGTTCGCTCAGCAACTTTACCTGTAATCTGCACAACAAACTCTCTTCCAAGTTTATTAGCCGCATCACACAATGTGGCATTATCCTGGTCAAAAACAATTTGTGTGATACCGTACCGGTCGCGCAGGTCAATAAAAGTCATACCGCCCATCTTTCGGCTACGCTGTACCCATCCGGCGAGGGTAACGGTTGAACCTGCATCTGCAAGTCGGAGTTCTCCGCAAGTTTTAGTTC
>CAMWYV010000209.1 GCA_947178565.1 uncultured Porphyromonadaceae bacterium
TAGACTTAGGATCTAATGTCTCAGGACGTGGGGGTTCGAGTCCCTTCATGCGCACCAGACAAAAAACCGAGCCGGCATTGCTTCATGCAGCGCCGGCTTACTTTTTTTATTTTCACGATGAGTTCCATCAACTACAACCTCTCATTGATTAAAGGGATAGCATTCGATATTGACGGAGTGCTTTCACCGTCAACCATTCCAATGGCACCGGACGGCTCACTGCTGCGCATGGCTAATGTCAAAGACGGATTCGCCATGAGACTCGCCGCAAAGCGTGGACTTAAGATTGCAATCATATCCGGTGCAGACTGCTACACCATCAGGCAGAGAATGGCACCGCTCGGCATCACTGACATTTATCTCAATGCATCAGACAAACTCCCGGTGCTGAAGGAGTGGATGACAGTTAACGGTCTTGCACCCGAAGAGATTGCATTTGTGGGTGATGATATTCCCGATATACCGCCAATGAGAGCGATAGGGCTGCCCGTAGCGCCCGCCGATGCCGCGACAGAAGTCAAGTGCATAGCACGATACATATCACCCTTTGCCGGCGGACAAGGAGTGGCGCGTGACCTCCTCGAGCAGATTCTTAAAATGCAGAATCTATGGCTCGAACACGAAGATGCATTCCATTGGTAACACATTATTATAACAATTATGGCACCTGTCAATCCCCTCTCTCACCTTCAGAAATATCGTATCATCCTTGCTAGTGCCTCACCGCGCCGCAAAGAACTCCTGTCTATGCTCGGACTCCGGTTTGAGGTCATGCCAGCCCCGGTTGACAACGAAGAATATCCGATTGAAACCCCGATAGAATATATACCCGAATACCTTGCGCGCAAAAAGGCGGAAGCCTGTGATTTCGGTGACGACACACTCGTTATCACCGCTGATACTGTTGTGGTTGCCGACAATAAGGTGCTCGGAAAACCAAAAGACCACACAGAAGCCCTTGAAATGCTCTCGACACTCTCAGGCTCAACCCACAGAGTCATCACAGGCGTGGCTATAAAAACACCGCACACCGTCATGAGCTTCTCGTCAATCACAGAAGTAGCCTTTGCCCGACTCACCGACAATGAAAAAGAATGGTACATATCTACCTACCGACCCTTTGACAAAGCCGGAGCCTACGGCATTCAGGAATGGATCGGATGCATCGGAGTAACCGGCATCACCGGTAGTTACTACAACGTCATGGGTCTCCCTCTACACCGACTCTACACCCTCCTCACCCACCTGTCCCTATAAGTTCTTGAACTAATTAAAAATTGGGAGAATTTTTTTGAAACACGGAGGGCGTATGCTAACTTTGTCTGCGATTTCCGGAGTTTTTACCTCCGATATTTTTTGACCTTTATACCGATATGACACAGAAACGCAACAAACTTATGGTAGGCGTGCGCGACTACCTTTTCATAATCATTGGTTTGGCGCTATACGCCTTCGGATTCTCCGCTTTCATCCTGCCTCAGAAGGTGGTGATGGGTGGCATGGCGGGACTCGGCTCCGTGGTGTTTTTCGCCACACAGCGTCTTGCCGAAAAAGGGGCTTTCCCATGGGCTATTCCGGTAGGTGTGACCATGTATGTGGTCAATTTCATACTACTCGCGATAGCGTTTAAGATTGTTGCACGCACCTTTGTTATCCGCACTCTCTTCGGCATGACAGTGCTCTCGGTGATGATTTATTTATTCCAGCCGATGTTTAGCAACCTAAATATTCTGCCAAACGATCATCTGCTCAATCTGGTACTCGGTTCATGTATCATGGGAGTAGGTATCGGCACGGTATTTATCCACAACGGCTCGTCGGGAGGCACCGATATTGTAGCGGCTATGGTCAGCAAAGTGAGCAATGTTACTATCGGCAGAACGATGATGATGTGTGACTGCGTGATTGTCGGATCCGCATACTTCGTACTCGGATATTCACTCGGAGAAATCGTTTACGGTCTTCTTGTTACTGTGCTCACCGGATATATGTGTGACCTCGTCATCAACAGTGACCGTCAGGCGGTTCAGTTCACGATCTTCTCCAAGAAATGGGAAGCGATAGCAAAAGCTGTGAACATTGAGGCAAACCGTGGCTGCACCGCCTTCAACGGCATGGGATGCTACTCTCATCAGGAGGTGAAGATGCTCCTTGTGATGTGCCGCCGCATCGAGGCTGTATCCATCTACCGCATTATCAAGAGCATAGATGATGATGCTTTCATCACTCAGACAAATGTAAACGGCGTGTATGGCAGAGGCTTTGACCAGATAAAGATCAAGAAAAAGAAAAAACAGAAACAGGACAAAGAAACAGCGCTAAGTGAGGCTGCCATACCCGCTCCCGCCACAATAGCGACTCCGCAGACTGCGGAAGCTCAGATAACCGAAGCAGAAGAAATCAAGGCATAAAAAACCGCTGAATACCCGGCATTTATTACAAGTTTATATAAAGCAGACAGGCTGCGCCGAATACACGCAGCCTGTCTGTTTATAAAACGGGAATCTTATTTTTTAGCTTTCTTCTTTTCAAGCTGGCGCTCAAGAGCCTCCATACACTGGTCTATAGCCTCTTCAAATGAGTCGGCGGTCTTGGTTGCCACCATTTTATCCTGCTGGGGCACTGTCAGCTCAATCACAACTTCCTTATTCATAGCTGCTTCAGGCTTGACTACCTTGAGAATAACATCGGTTGAGGTGATGTCGGGGAAATGACGCTGAATGCGCTCCGCTTTCTTGTTGATAAACGCTGTAAGCTTTTCGGCGATGTCGAAATGGATTGCTTGAATTCTTACTTCCATGGTCTTCATTTTTTAGTGGCACGAGGATGTGCCTGTTGGTAATTCTGTTGTAACTCTTTATATGATATATGAGTGTATATCTGCGTGGTTGCGAGAGAGGAATGACCGAGGAGCTGCTGAACGGCATTTAGATCCGCGCCATTATTGAGCATATCGGTTGCGAATGAATGACGCATAACGTGTGGACTCAGACGCGATGCATGGGCAACAGATCCAAGAGCCTTGTGCACGATATTGTACACCAGCTTGCGATATAGAGGCTCACCGGAGGGACGTACGAAAAACTCCTCCGCTCTCACCGGAACGGTTTCATTTCTCAATGCTCGGTAGCTGTCAATCATCATCGCCATTTCTGAACCAAAAGGTATTATTCTTTCTTTATTACGCTTACCAAGCACTTTAAGTTCACCGCTGCGGCTGTTCACTGCAGCATCTTTAAGCCCGGTCAGTTCAGAGCATCGCATACCTGTGGAATATAGCATATTGAGAATCAGGCGGTCTCTCACC
>CAMWYV010000210.1 GCA_947178565.1 uncultured Porphyromonadaceae bacterium
TTGTAGGATGCGTCCATGCTATGCTTCACCTTCGTAGGAAATAATATAATATCGTTTAGGAGAATTTAAATCTCCGGGATATTATTTTATCCCATTTTTTTGTATTTTTGCGCTACATAAGAGTAACTAATAAATTTTCACCAAATAATTAGAACCAAAATGGTAAGTTTTAAAGAACTTGGTCTTGTAAACACTCGTGAAATGTTTGCAAAGGCTATCAAGGGTGGCTATGCTATTCCCGCTTTCAACTTCAACAACATGGAGCAGCTTCAGGCTATCATCAAAGCTGCTGCTGAAGAAAAATCTCCCGTGATTCTTCAGGTTTCAAAAGGTGCCCGTAACTACGCAAACGCTACTCTTCTCCGCTACATGGCTCAGGGTGCGGTTGCATACGCTAAAGAACTTGGCTGGGAGAATCCCCAGATTGTTCTTCATCTCGACCATGGTGACAGTTTCGAACTCTGCAAAAGCTGTATCGACAATGGTTTCTCTTCTGTGATGATCGACGGTTCACATCTTCCTTACGAAGAAAATGTCGCTCTCACAAAGAAAGTTGTTGACTACGCGCATCAGTATGACGTGACTGTTGAGGGTGAACTCGGTGTACTCGCCGGTGTTGAGGACGAAGTTTCTTCAGACCACCACACATACACTGATCCCGAAGAAGTTATAGACTTCGCTACCCGCACAGGTTGCGATAGCCTCGCTATTTCAATCGGCACATCTCACGGTGCATACAAATTCACTCCCGAGCAGTGCACCCGCAATGCGGAAGGTCGTCTCGTTCCCCCGCCATTGGCATTTGAGGTTCTTGATGCTGTTATGCAGAAACTGCCCGGATTCCCCATCGTTCTCCACGGATCTTCCTCAGTTCCTCAGGAATATGTTGATACCATCAACAAATATGGCGGCAAACTTCCCGATGCTATCGGTATCCCCGAAGAAGAGCTTCGTAAGGCAGCAAAGAGCGCGGTTTGTAAAATCAACATTGACTCAGACAGCCGTCTTGCTATGACAGCAGCTGTCCGCGAAGTATTTGCAAATAAACCCGGTGAATTTGACCCCCGCAAATATCTCGGTCCTGCTCGTGACGAAATGGAAAAACTCTACAAGCATAAGATTGTAAACGTTCTTGGCAGCAACGGCAAGGCGTAAGATTTTAAAGATAGTTTTGTCCGCAGGCACCTCACTCGGTGTCTGCGGATTTTTTATGATTGCAACATATATATGTTATTTAGACCATATTTTTACACATTCATCTATGATTAAAATGATGCTTATTGCCGGTGTCGGTGGTTTTGTCGGCACTTGTGGACGATTCCTTATAGGGAAATGGAGTTCGGGTATGTATGTCGGCTCTTTCCCGGTGGGTACTTTCCTGGTTAATATTATGGGCTGTTTTATCGTTGGTCTGCTGTTCGGTCTCATCGAAAAAGCTCATGTTATTTCAGCGGGTGAGAATGTACTTCTTATAACCGGATTCTGCGGTGGGTTCACTACATTCTCATCTTTTGCCAACGATATGTGGGTTATCGGCAGCAAGGGAGATTGGTCAACTTTTGTTTTTTATCTTGCCGCAAGTGTGATTATCGGGGTACTCCTCGTTTGGGCAGGTCGCGCACTTATCAGATAAGAATGCTCATAAGGTAAGCCGGTAGGCGAGTCCGGTGAGTATTTTCTACTATAGTCTGTATGCAGCTGTAAGAATCGCTTTTCAGGAGAGGGATTAGCCTATTCCGGTTATGTCTTTCTCAAAAGTGTCCCTGTTGATAGCTCTGGAGCGAAGTCGGTTTCTATAAGTGTATATGGTGTTAAGGGAAAGATCCATAAATCTGGCTATCAGTGTGCTGTCTTCAAATCCCAGTCTCATGAATGCAAGTAATCTGAGATCGGTAGTCAATATATCAGGTTTTGTCTGGATCAAAGGTTTGTCCGGTTGTAGGAGTCTGTTCACCTCTTTAACAAAATCAGGATACGCATGAAGGAACGCGCGATCAAATATGCTGTAGAATGTATCTGACTGTGATTGGAATATTTCTCCGGATCTTAGTGAAGATATTACTTCGTTGATTCTGCCGGATTTTATTTTGTTCTGCACATGAGTCTTGTAATCATCCATTTTTTCAATATATAGTGCGCTCATGTTTAGAAATTCTCTGATATATGTGGCTTTCTCTGCTCCTGAATCAGCAAGTTGTTTCTTTAGGCATTCTATTTTATTTTTGTCGCATTTGCGGTTGTGATTCAACCATAGAGCCAAAGCTATAAATCCGGCGAGCAATACAGCGAGGACACATATTTCAACCCGGGCTACAATGGTGGTGTCTCGATAGCTCTCAGTAATTTTGGGAGAAAGAGACACCGCTTGAGAGAATCTCATTCTGTCCCCCGAGTTTAGAGCGTTGTCAAGAGCGGTTTGCAGCAACTTGTCTGCCTGTTTGAATTCCCCCTCATGAATCATGAGGTTCGCAAGCAGGCGCGCGCCGTTGCCAATCTGAAATCCCTGTGCGGCATCGTTTTTCACAGCGTTCGCCAGATGTATGATAGCCTCATCCGTCTTGTTCTCTTTAAGGTAGATAGCTCCAAGAAGTTCCTCACACCAGCTGTGGTAAATACTCTGAGGCTGCTTGTTTTCCAGCGCATCGCTAGCGAGCGCGATAGCTCGTGCGTGACGTCCGTCCAACTCTGCAATCACCGCTTCCACATAATTATATTCAGGGGTATCCTTTTCACTGAGTTCAAGATGCCGTTTCGCGCAGATTTTACCTTTTTCCAGAGATGTTCCCGCCTGCTCGGGAGTGACATAATTGGCGAAAGCAAGATAAAGTCTGCTACCGGCGGCATAATACTCTCTCAGATCTTCACGCGTCATACCGGTGGTGTCAATCTGCTCGAACATATAACCGGCTCGGTGTAAATCTCCCTGAAAAGTGTACATTGAAAGCCGATTTGCCATATATTGGCGCGTTGCTGATTCATTGTTAAGGTCTTTTGCCAGTTCTTCAGCAAGGGTATAATATTTAATTGCAGAATCAACATTGACCGCGGTAAAATTGAAAGCGAGTGCCTGAATGGCTTTGAGTTTGTCATTGGCACTGGAAGCGGCAATGAGGTTTCGCAGTGAGTCTTCGCGATGTTCTCTGTTTTTTATGGCATGCACACGGTTGCCCAGAACTTTATTCATCGCAGCCAGTGAATTTTTCACTTCGTCATTGGCAATAGTTTTCTGGCTGCCACATAGTGCAATCAGGAAAGCAAGAAATGGAGCAAATAGTCTTTTCATTTTTGGTTTGGCGGTTTTTTGTC
>CAMWYV010000211.1 GCA_947178565.1 uncultured Porphyromonadaceae bacterium
ATATTCAGCTCCCGCATAATTGCCGAAAGCGCTTGCCGACCATCCGAGAGGCGCTTTTTCGAGCAGACTCTGCAGCGGTGACATAACATCGACAAACATATACGCGAAAAACATCATCGATGCTATAAGCACCAGTGCGAGCCAGCGTGCCCACGCCTTATCGTTGAGCAGCTGCGCCACCGCCTGAGTCGCGCTGTTGTTTTCTATTTCTTTTGCCATTACTTAAAATGTTTTTTGTAAATGAATATGAATTATTATGCAAAGTTAAATAAAATCATATAAATCCGTGCAGATTAGCCAACAATCCGGGCGAATAATGCGTTTTACGAATAAATTATCAACCTAAACACAACTATTGAATATGGAAGACTCTAAGAAAGTGGCTCAGGAAGCCGCACAGGTAAGCGTTGACGCAGCGAAACTCGCCGCTCAGGAAGAAATAGCCGCAGCCAAGGCTCAGGCGAAAGAGACAACCGCAGCCGCAAAAAGTGCTTTTGAAGCGACCAAAGAGCAGGCCGCCGCTCAGGTAGCTGCCGCTCAGGACAAGCTCAATGACATTATGGGTCAGGCAACTGATAAGTTTGCCGACATCAAAGAACAGGCAGGTGAAAAGGTAGGAAGCTTTACCGACAAGCTCAAAGGCATGGCATCTGACCTCCTTGAAAAGGGAGCTGACGCAGCCCATAACCTCGCTGACAAACTCAAAGACTAAGTAAAATTAATATCAAAATAGCCTCGCAGGGAGCGTTACCGCTTGTCTGCGAGGCTATTTATATTCTAAAGACGGTGAATCAGAGGACGGGTAGGATGTCGATTTCAGCAATTACAGCGGGGGCGGAATCGGCGGTAGCCTCCGGAACTATCCTTATGTACTTGGTCTTGATTTCCTTGGGGAGTACAACCAGTCGCTGTGTGGGGTCGTTGGTTAAGTTACCGAGATTCCATTCAGCTACCTGCTTGAAGTTCTTGCCATTGGTGCTTACCTCGATTTTTGCTTTTGACACCGCTCCTTTTGCCGAGCGTGCGGGAGTATATTGAATGGCTCCTACCTGTAATTTTGTACCAAGGTCTATTGTCAATGACGGTTCCTCATCTGAGGCAATCCATCCTGTTCCAACCATTTCATCAAATGCAGCCTTACCTTTTTCAGATGAACTGAAGCGGTTCTTTGCATATCCAATCTTTTCTTCCATAACCGATCCTACTGTACCGTCCTCAAGTATAGCCACGGCTTTCAGTGTTTTTCCTTCAACAATCAAGGAATCGGGGAAAACGGGACTTGCGGCATCGGGAACAGAACCGTCAATCGTATAATGCACGGTATATGAGCTGAACATGGCAGAATTAACAGATTTCGGTGCATTATGCCAATTGAATCCGGAGCGTTTGGGTTGGATACGCACTACTCCATTCACATTGCGATCACTTTCAAGTTGAGGTGCACCAGCCTTATAGTAGTGCCCTGATATAACGGAAATTTCAGGTTGCAAACGAGAGTTGAGAACCTTTATCCTAAATTCTTTAGCAGTCACATCTGGGAACCGGAGAATTCGCTTGTGTCCGATATTGGTTGCTTTTGCAATAGGTCGCCATTCTCCGTTTATCTTCGCCTCAACTGTATGCTCTTCCACTCTCTCACCGCTACCGGCTATCGGCTCTTTCAACATAATACGGTTTACTGTAACAGCCTGAGGAAGTGTAACGGTATATGTTGGGAAATTGTCGCCGGGGTTAATTGCCTCATCAATCTTCGCACCGGCAAAGAGGTCTGTATCATACGTCTCTCTTATTCTTCTACCCACTTCTTTAAGCACAGCAACATCAATGGCATCAAATTCACCATTCTGTGCGGGAGGTATATTCAGGAGCAGAACACAGTTACCACCCACTGAACGCTCGTAAATATCAAATACCTCGTCAGCGCTGCGCACTTTCTGAGTATTATTGTCACGGTAGAACCATCCTTCGCGAATAGAAGTATCTGTTTCAGGGTACTGGTAGTGGAGGTAATTGGCACCCATAAGTTTTTCACGCGATGCGAGATCCATTGCTGTGAGATCACCAAACTTACCCATCGTGTCCGGATCCGCGCTATACGGAATTATATTCCACTCCGTATCGCGTGTGTTGCCCGCTTCGTTACCACACCATCTTACATCTTCGCGTCCAAACACCACAGCATTAGGAGCAAGAGTGTGAATGAGTTCTTTCCATGCGGGATAATTATAGGTCTGTCCCCCTTTGCGCTTGGGATGAGCTCCGTCAAACCACACTTCATCTATCGGACCATATTCCGTGAGAATCTCAAACAGCTGATTCAGAAAATATTCGTTATAGTCATCCACCACAAATTCAAATGTGGTTTTATTTTCAAACGGTCTCCCCTCAACCTGACGCGGAATGGTGCGAAGTGTCTTCGGGCTGAGGTTGCCATAGAGACCATCTTCATTTTCAATCTGATATAGATCAGCCGGAGAGAGATAAACACCGAGTTTCAATCCATATTTATGAGCTGACTCAGATAGCGATCTGAGAATATCTCCTTTACCTTCCATAAAAGGCGAAGACATAATGCCATGCTTGGTGTAACGGCTTTGCCATAATACATATCCGTCATGATGCTTCACTGTGAGAATCACCATTTTCATGCCGGCATCTTTCATCGCCTTAGCCCATTGATCTGTGTCCAAGCCTGTGGGATTGAACAGTGCAGGATCTTCTTTACCTGTTCCCCACTCCATTTTCGTAAATGTGTTCGGACCAAAATGTACAAATGCGATAAATTCACGGTCCATACCGTCCATCTGATTGCGGGACGGAACCACATGAGCCGCCTTTGCGATGATTACTTCCGGTGTATCCTCCGGATTTATTCTTATAGTATTTGCAAACGGAATAGTGTCCTGATCCGCGACTGCCGGCAAAGCACAGAGCAGTCCGATTACTGAGGCATATATTTTATTCATGGATATAGATATTTTTATAATGTCAGTACAAAGATAATAAAAAAGAGGTTATTGCCATGTGTGGAATAACCTCTTTATGATTTTTATTTTCCTTACAGTATCAGCCCGGGAAAATAGCTTCGCTGGGGCAAACTTCTGCACAAGAACCGCACTCAATGAAAGTGTCAGGATCGATGTGATAGATATCGCCTTCAGAAATAGCCTCTACGGGACAAACAGGAAGACAGGTGCCGCAAGCGACGCATTTGTCAGAAATAACGTATGCCATAATTGCAATTGGATAATTTAGTTATACGAATAGTATTAAT
>CAMWYV010000212.1 GCA_947178565.1 uncultured Porphyromonadaceae bacterium
CCAGAGTCGCTTCGCTGACTACCGTTAAGTTGCAGCAGCCGGTAGTGAACGATATAACACAATTGATTTATAAGACAACTATAAGAATGCCACGCATTGAGCCGTGGCATTTTTTTGCACTATAGTTTGAAATACATTATTTTTGAAATCGAAATGGGTTCACAGCCGAATATACTTCTGCTGGGTGACTACAGCAACTGTCACCGCACTCTCGCCACAGGATTGAGAGCACTTGGCTGCACCGTTACGATTGCCTCAGACGGATCCCGCTGGATGAATACCCAACGCGATATTGACCTGTCCCGATCCGGCGGTAAACTGGGAGGAGCCGGGTTACTGCTGCGAAGCTCAATAGGAAATCTGAGCAGACAGATGAGAGGCTATGATATTGTTGCTATTCACGACCTGAATTTTCTCACACTCCGTCCGTTATGGCTCCGTCCGTTGTTCCGTAAGCTCAAAAAGAACAGCGGTTCGCTATTTCTGAGCGCTATGAGCACGGATATCGCCTATCTTGACATGGTGACACCGCCACACTCTCCGCTTAGATACAGCGAATGGTTTGTGGGTGATACTCCATCGCGTCATCATATTGCGAATGCCGACAAATGGAAGCAATGGCATTCAAAACAATTGGTAAGCTATCAGAGAGAGGTGCTTGAGGCGCTTGACGGTGCTGTGTCTGTGCTCTATGAATATCATCTCGGGATGATGCGCGCGCTCGGTGAGGACAGATGCGCGTATGGAGGAATACCGATTGACACACAACTGTTCTCTCAGGTATCTTTACCGGAAAATCCGGAGAAAGTGAAATTTTTTCTCGGGCGTGACCGCACACGCAAGCTGATGAAGGGATCTGATTTGCTTGAAATTGCAGCACGTTCTGTAGTGGAGGAGATGCCTCATGCAGCAGAGCTGAAGATTGTTGAGAATCTGCCGTTTGACTCATTTGTGGGTGAGCTGCGAAACGCGCATGTGGTTCTTGACCAGATTTACAGCTATACTCCCGCCACAACCGCTCTCATGGCGATGTCGCTGGGCATACCCACGGTAAGCGGCGGTGAACCGGAGTATTATGATTTTATCGGCGAAAAGGAAAACCGACCGATTTTCAATGCTCCCCTTCATCTCCCGGATCTCACCGATACCCTCCGCTCTATTGTATTGAATAAAACCGAGATAGCGCGCCGGGGCGCTGCTTCAAGAGAGTTTGTCCTGAAGCACAACTCGGCTGAGGTGGTTGCTAAACGATTTCTTGATTTCTGGCTCAGTAAGTTATGACTACTCTGGATATAGCAATAGCAACCCATACTCCTGCCGGTGTCCGCAAAGTGGAGCAGATGATTCTGCCTCCTCAACCGTATGTGCGCTATGTGGTGTCCTGGCAGAGTCACGGTGACGCTCCGGTTCCGGAAAAATTGAATCGTCCGGATGTGAAGCTGGTGAGATTCAGCGGAACAGGACTGTCCGCTAACCGCAACAATGCGCTCGCACACTGCACCGCCGACATAATTCTGATTGCTGACGATGATATAAAATATACCTCCGACTCTCTGCTGAGGGTTATAGAAGCGTTTGATGCGGATGAGTCGCTTGATTTAGCGACTTTTCAGGCGCAGATGCTCAGGGAAAAAGACTATCCACTTGACACTATAGCACTTGGCAGACATCTTCCGAAAGGCTACAGCGTGAGTGCGGTAGAGATAGCGGTAAAAAGAAAATCGCTCGACAGACTCCGTTTCTGCACAAATCTCGGATTGGGAACACGGTATGCAGCCGGTGAAGATGAGTTTTTCCTGCATGCAGCGATAAGAGCCGGGCTGCACTGCCGCTTCTTTCCAATAGAGATATGTAGCCATCCTGAGCCCTCTACCGGACAGATAGCCAATCCAAGCGCGGCAACATTGCGGGGCTTCGGTTGCACTATAGCGCTCATATATCCGCTCACCGCTGTCGCCAGATTGCCGCTCAAGGCATGGAGGCTTAGTAAAAGTGGCAGATGCGGCTTTTTCAAAGCATTAACGGCTATGATAACCGGGGCAATTGGCGCTCCCGGAGTGTTTATTAAATATAGGAAACAACAAAAATTGCAATATGACTAAAGAAATATTTTTTGCCGGCGGTTGCTTTTGGGGTACCGCCCATCTATTCTCACTCGTGGGAGGTGTTGAGAAAGCCGAAGCCGGTTACGCAAACAGCGTTGTGGAGAATCCTACATACAAAATGGTGTGTACCGGAGAAACCAACGCCGCCGAAACGGTAAAAGTGGTGTATAATGATGACGTGGTAGGTCTGACCGACCTCATAACTCTGTTTTTCAAGAGTATAGACCCGCTGTCGCTCAACCGTCAGGGGAACGATGTCGGCACTCAGTACCGCACAGGCATATATTATACCGACTCAGCTGATGCCGAGGTGGTGGAAGCGATGATAGCGATGCTGCAACGCAGATACACCGAGCCGATTGCTGTAGAGTGGGGACCGCTGAAGAATTTCTATCCCGCCGAAGAGTATCATCAGGATTATTTAGTCAAGAATCCTGGAGGATACTGCCATGTCAATCCCGAGCTATTCCGTGAGGCTAAAGCACTTACCGGTACAGGGACTGTTTCAAAAGCGGAACTGCGCAAGCGACTCACTCCATTGCAGTGGGAGGTGACTCAACATGCTGCCACTGAGCGCCCTTACACCAACGAGTACGACGAAGAGTTCCGCAAAGGCATATATGTTGATATCTGTGACGGCACTCCGCTCTTTCTCTCGACTGACAAATATAACTCCGGCTGCGGATGGCCTGCATTCACCCGACCTATTGACGAGGCGCTGCTAAACGAGCTGCCCGACCACTCATTCGGCAGAATCCGCACCGAGGTAAAAAGCTCATCTTCCGGCGCACATCTCGGACACGTGTTTCCTGACGGACCACAAGACCAGGGTGGACTCCGCTATTGCATCAACTCCGCCGCTCTCCGCTTTATCCCCGCCGAAAAAATGGAGGAAGAAGGCTACGGCAAATTCCTCCCCCTGCTAAAATAAATCCCTCCGCCCATATTAGGTTATAAATACTCAAATATTGAAGTTTTTCGTAATTTTACAGTGGATAACTTTTGCCGTTGGCATTGCTAACCGGTCTTTGACCGGCTTTCGCTAAGTTTCCCTCGTAAATATTCAATTGCAGTTGAAATGACAAAGGATGAGCTTGTAGCGAAGCTGCATGACATAGAATGGGAGGATTTTGAAGTCAAGGCTGCAAAATCCGAGTTGCCGAAGA
>CAMWYV010000213.1 GCA_947178565.1 uncultured Porphyromonadaceae bacterium
GATAAAGAAACAGCTGATAAGGACGACAAGGATAAAAAGAAAGATTCTAAAAAAGAAAAGAAGGAAGATAAAAAAGAAGCTCCTGCAAAGACTCTAAAATTTGATCTCGACGGACGTCAGGACAGAATTGCGCGTCTCACAGTAAATTCTTCACACATGGGTGATGCCGTTTTGTCGCCCAAAGGTGACAAGCTTTATTATCTTGCTGCATTTGAAGGTGGTTATAATCTATGGGAGCATGATCTCATAAAAAATACAACCAAGATACTTATCAAGGGTGTGAGCGGTGAGATGAAACCCGGAAAGGATGGAGAGAAAGTATATGTTGCTTCACGAGGCGGACTTAACGAGGTAAGCTTCAAGGATGCGAAAATAACACCGATTCCATTTAGCGCAGAATTCAACTGGCGTCCTGCAGAGGAACGCGAATACATTTTCAACCACGCTTGGCGTCAGGTGCAGGATAAGTTCTACGATCCCGATATCCATGGAATAGACTGGAAAGGCTATCATGATGACTATGCACGTTTCCTTCCTCACATCAACAATAACTACGACTTTGCAGAAATGCTTGGTGAAATGCTAGGGGAGCTCAACGGCTCTCACACTGGCGCCCGCTATTATCCGTATAACTCCGCTCAGCAGATTGCTTCACTCGGCGCTTTCTATGACCCCGCCTACAAAGGTGATGGATTGAAGGTGCTGGAGGTTATTGGTGGCGGACCATTGACCAAGTCTGACAGCAAAATCGGCAAAGGCGCTGTTATCGAGACTATAGACGGACAGCTGATTAAAAGCGGTGAAGACTATTATCCTCTTCTCGCCGGTAAAACTGGTAAAAAAGTTGTGCTCACAGGTAAATCCGCAGATGGTAAGAAATTTGAGCAGATGGTAAAACCGATAAGCTCAGGTACTCAGAGCAATCTGCTGTACAAGAGATGGATTGACAACAACCGTGAGAAAGTAGAGAAAATGAGTAACGGTAAAGTCGGCTACATTCATATCAAAGGTATGGACAGCCAGAGCTTCCGCAAAACTTACTCGGACCTTCTCGGACGCTATCGCAATTACGACGCAATTATTATAGATACACGTCACAACGGTGGAGGCTGGCTCCACGAAGACCTCGCTATACTTCTCAGCGGTAAGGAATTTGCTAAATTCACTCCCCGCGGGCAGTATGTAGGTAGCGATCCATTCAACCGTTGGTTCAAGCCTTCGTGCGTGCTTGTGTGCGAGGATAACTACTCTAATGCTCACGGCTTCCCCTGGACATATCAGACTCTCGGATTAGGCAAGCTCATAGGTGCGCCTGTACCGGGAACCATGACAGCGGTGTGGTGGGAAACACAGATTGATCCCAGCATTGTGTTCGGTATTCCTCAGGTGGGATGCGAGGATATGAATGGCAACTACCTTGAAAACCTCGAACTAAAACCGGACATTGAAGTGTATAACACTCCGGCTCAGGTGCTTGCCGGCGAGGATGCACAGCTTGAAGCGGCTGTCAAGGAAATGCTCAGAAGCATAGAGAAGAAATAAACATTAATAAACATTCTTTAAGTACAGTTTAATCAGGGTGTCTCGGTTATTGTTATAACTTAGACACCCTTATTTTGTACTTCATGGTTCGCAGCATTGTCACTCTACTACTTGTTGTCTTTTCCTTCAACCTGACGGAAGCAAATGCCCGGCATCTCATTGTGGCGGATTCCGCGAGTCGCGAACCGCTACCGGGAGCCTCGGTTTACGATAGGAGAGACAGAGTTATTGCTGTGAGCGACAACCGCGGACGCCTCCCTGAAATAGCCTCTGCAAGTTTTCCGGTAACGTTACGCTATATAGGATTTAAAGATAAAGTTGTTTCAAAAGCAGATGCGGATACTGTTTTCCTTCAGGAATTTTATTCAGAGCTGCCTGAAGTTGTAGTTGATTCACGTGGGCATCGTCTCCTGCACATTCTGGCATTTGTCAGGGAATTCTCTTCACTATCTACCTACACCGACACTGTGTTTTTATTCAGGGAAAAGATGGTGGATTTTATGATAAAAACAGACAAGAGGACAAAATTAAGTGGATGGGTTATTCCACGCACATTGACAAGCAAGTCATACTACCGCTTTACCGATGCTCATGGGCTTGACAGTGTGAGTGATTCGTATCTCAATCATTTCTCATGGTCTGACTGGGTTGGCCTTCCTCCAAATTCATTAGTGCCGCCGGAACTGCGACCTGCTGATAACGCCACAGATACAGTCAGAGGGAAATACAGCCCTACAGAAATATGGACCAAAGTTGGAGATAATCTGAATATTGAAGTAAATGTCCTCGCTGACACACTCAGGCGCAGCTGGGTGCCGAATCTGGATGGATTCTTTAAAAAGTATGTTGATTTCGAACAGCTTAAGATCAATTTTGATTATTATTTATCAGGAGATACGCTCAGTGTGTTGGATCTGGACAAATATTCATATCGGATAGAATCAAGGGGCAGAGCGCGCGATATGTTCAGGTTCAACAGATTGAACGAACCATGTTTTGTAAGCACCTCAGCGGATGTTTACATTCTTGACAAGGAGTTTATAACCCATAAAGAGGCTAAGAAGTGGGAATCGCGTAAATTTGATATCAACGAAGTTGGAATATATGAGCCTATGCACTCACCTGACTTACCACATGAGGTAATTACTCTTATTGATCGAGTCAACTCAATTGATACCGATCAGATTAGACTTGATTATGTGCCAGATCACAGGTACATCAGTAAATATTCAGGGCGCAATAATTTCAAAATAGGTAACAGGGCTCTGTTTATTCTCAAGCAAATGACCGGGATATCTTCGGTTAAGGCTCACCGCAGCATGAAAAACAATTGGAAATCGTTTTTGAATGACCGGAGAATGAAAAACCGGGAACAGTTGGAAGAATAGCCCTGTATGTTAATAAATATTAAATAATATAACGGGTAAGATTTCATATTAAATAAAATTCTCACCTTTGCAAATGGAAAATGGTTGCTCTGCCGTCCAGGAGTGGAGGCGTGAAGGAGCATCAAAAGGGAATGAGGTGTGATTCCTCGACAGTACCCGCTGCTGTAATTCCCCGTGATTCAATGCACAATGCTCAATGCACGATGCACAATTATAATCGTGAGTCGTGCATCATGAATTGTGAATAGTTTGAATCGTGAATCGCAATAAGCCACTGGTCACCAAACGACTGGGAAGGCGCGATTGAACCGGGATAAGTCAGAAGACCTGCCATTT
>CAMWYV010000214.1 GCA_947178565.1 uncultured Porphyromonadaceae bacterium
CAGCCTATCCACATACACCCTGAACCCATCGCCGGCATCCTGCGGCTCGTATGCTCTTTTCACACTTATTGTCTGTATCATAATAGTTATTTTATATATGTGTAATTTGTATATATAACAAACCACAGACAAAAAATATCTGATTGCACCGGTACTTACTACATGAAACAGCCGGACATCTACGCCTCAACCCTCCGCCTATAAGACTCTCCGAAAGGGCTCGGCATTTTAACAATATTTTTTTATGCTCTCCCGTTTTTTTATTTAACTTTGCGAGACAAACGATTTTTATTAAACCCTTAAAAATATAAAGTTATGTCTAAAGTAACAGTTGTGGGTGCCGGCAATGTAGGCGCCACCTGCGCAAACGTACTCGTTACACAAAGTATCGCTGATGAGGTCGTTCTCATCGACATCAAAGAAGGTCTCTCTGAAGGCAAAGCCATGGACATCATGCAGACCGCTAACATTCTTAATCTCGAGAGCCGTCTCGTCGGTGTGACCAATGACTATGAGAAAACAGCCGGCAGCGATGTTGTAGTCATCACATCAGGTATTCCTCGCAAACCCGGCATGACCCGTGAAGAACTCATCGGAGTTAACGCAGGTATCGTTAAGTCTGTAACAGACAATGTTCTCAAATATTCACCCAACGCAGTTATTGTGTGCGTATCAAACCCCATGGACACAATGACTTACCTCATCCACAAGACTTCCGGTCTTCCCAAAAACAAAATCATCGGTATGGGTGGAGCTCTTGACAGCGCGCGCTTCAAATATTTCCTCAGCATCGCTCTCGGTGCAAACCCCACCGAAGTGGAAGGTATCGTTATCGGCGGTCACGGTGACACAACCATGATTCCCCTCACACGCTACGCCGCATATCGCGGAATTCCCGCTTCTACACTCATCCCCGCTGAACAGCTCGCCAAGGTTGCCGCAGACACTATGGTAGGAGGCGCTACACTCACCAAACTCCTCGGCACATCAGCCTGGTATGCTCCCGGTGCTGCTGCCGCTCAGGTGGTTGCAGCCGTTATCGGTGACCAGAAGAAGCTCATCAGCTGCTCAGCTCTCCTTGATGGCGAATACGGCGAAAAAGACCTCTGCATCGGTGTTCCCTGCATCCTCGGTAAGAACGGCATCGAGAAAATCGTTGAATTCGACCTCAACGAAGAGGAAAAAGAACTCTTCAAGAAGAGCGCTGAAGCTGTTCACAAAACCAATTCAGCACTCTCCTGCTAATACACTGATATGAAAGTCATCAAATTTTTATTCGCATCTGCCGTTATCGCACTCGCTTCATGCAACAGCGCTTCAAAAACAGAAGCTGCCGCTGAATCAGAGGCTGAAGAGCAGACTACCGAAGTGGAGGCTGCCGAGCTAACCCCGGCAGAAACCACCGGCGAAGACGCCGTTATAGTTCTTGACAAAGGCGCAACAGATCTACCGGTTGCCGATGTACCGGTAATCGTTGATTTCAGCGCTACATGGTGTGGTCCATGCCAGAAATTCAAACCCACATTCCATCAGGTTGCTGAGGAATATAAAGGCAAAGCGCTCTTTGTATCTGTTGATGTTGACGACTGCCCTGAGCTTGCACAGAAATACAATGTGACTTCTATTCCCCTCGTGGTTGCAGTAGTACCCAACGGAGCTGATTTGGAAGATCTTTTAGGCTACCAGACCTATGAAGACTTCAAAGCATACGTAGAAAAAGCAATTGCGGAGAAATAAAAATCCAATTCTCTACAAAATAAAGGCTGCGATATGATCGCAGCCTTTATTTTTGATGTCTGGTCACACCTCCACATTCATGCGGTTTATCTCTTATCGGCATTCCCCTCATAATAATTGATAAACGCACGGTTCACCAATCTTATTCCGCCGGGAGTAGGATAATCACCCGAAAAATACCAGTCACCAGGATGATTAGGCACCGCAGTATGCAATCCCTCAAGGTTCTGATAGATTATCTCCACCTCCGCACCGGTATCATTCGGAGTAAGCATTTCGGCAATTTTTTCAGATAACTGTCTGTCGGTAAATGGCGCATAAACCTCCTTTACGCAGTTCTCAAGCTGATCCTCCGACGCCGTATCCATCTTGACACACTTCTCATATACCTCTTTAAGAACATCTTCCCTGCCGCTCTCCTTGAGCAATTCAACCGCAGCACGAAAAGCGATGAACTCTCCCATACGCGACATATCTATGCCGTAGCAGTCTGGATAGCGAACCTGGGGAGACGAACTCACCACCACTATCTTTTTCGGATGCAACCTGTCTAAAATACGCAGAATACTCTGCTTTAGGGTTGTGCCGCGTACAATACTGTCATCGATTACCACTAAATTATCCTTGTGATTGGTCACGCATCCGTATGTCACATCATACACATGCGCAGCAAGGTCATTCCGCGCCTCACCCTCCGCGATAAAAGTGCGGAGCTTGATATCCTTGATGGCAACCTTCTCCACTCTCAGCTTATGAGCCATAATCTCATGAAGAGTGTCAGCTGTCAGTTTACCTGTCTCCTGAGCCGCGAGAATACGGTCGGCTTTTAGCCCGTCGAGATACTTTTCAAGACCCTCGACCATACCGATAAAAGCGACCTCGGCGGTATTCGGGATAAAAGACACTACGGTGTGATCCAGATCATAGCCCACACTCTCAAGTACCTGCGGCACTATCGCGTTGCCGAGAGCCTTGCGTTCACGATATATGTCAGCATCGCTGCCGCGTGAAAAATATATGCGCTCAAAAGAGCATTTCTCATTCTTGCCCTCCCCGAGGATATCACTGACTTCCACTTTTCCCGCCTTGGTAACGGTTATCGCAGAACCGGGAGTCAGCTCACACACATCGGCTCGGCGCACATTCATCACCGTCTGGATAACGGGACGCTCAGAAGCAACGACAACAACCTCATCATCATAATAATAGAATGCAGGACGAATACCGTGACTGTCGCGGAGAGCAAACATATCACCGCTGCCGGTAGCACCGCATATCACAAAACCACCGTCCCACTTCGGAGCCGCATATTTCAGTACCTCCTTCATATCCAGCAAATCCTCGATTTTCTTACTCAAAGCCGGTTCGCGGAGAGAGTCACGATACTGGCGATATATCCGGTGATTCTCCTTATCCAGAGCGTAGCCAAGTTGCTCGAGAAGCATCACTGTGTCACTGTATATGCGCGGATGCTGCCCCATAGCCACAACGCTCTCGAATATTTCATCTACAT
>CAMWYV010000215.1 GCA_947178565.1 uncultured Porphyromonadaceae bacterium
CCCTCCACCAACTGAGCTATTTCCCCAGCCTCTGATTTAATTTTTTTTTAGAAACAAACCGCGGTATTCATTAACTCTTTGCACCTTGAAATTACTATCTTTGTGACCATTAGGTTATGTTTTTATGTATAAGGTTATCCGAATAGTGCTGGCATCGCTATGTTTTATCGCCATCACATTATTATTTCTTGATTTTACCGGTACTGCAGCTTCTCTATGGGGTTGGCTCGCCAAAGTGCAGCTAATTCCTGCAATACTGAGTCTCAATCTTGTGGCACTCGCAGTAATACTTTTGCTTACTTTGATTTTCGGCAGAATATATTGCTCTGTGCTTTGTCCTCTCGGGGTTATGCAGGATTGCATCAACCGCATACGGGGAATGTTCGGCAGTAAAAAATCACGAAAAAACCGGTTTGCGTTCAAGCCCGCTCTCGCACCTTTACGCATAGTAATTCTTGCCGCTTTTGTGATTGCGGTCGGATGCGGTTTCATGAGTGTAGCGGCTCTTATAGAACCATACAGCGAATATGGAAGAATAGCTTCCACATTTTTCGCACCGGTATATGACTGGGGTAATAATCTCATCGCTTCACAGGCTGAACATCATGACAGTTATCTCTTCTATCATGTGACTCCGCGGGTGGTGATGCTCCCGGCTGTTATTCTGGCAGGCATTACCTTTTTGACCGTTGCGCTGTTCGCATGGTTTGACGGGCGTGGTTATTGCAATAAAATATGTCCTGTAGGCACAATTCTCGGCTATTTGAGTAAAGTATCCCTGCTTAAACCTGTTATTGATAAATCCAAGTGCAACGGATGCAGGAAGTGTGAGCGCAACTGCAAGGCAAGCTGTATCGATGCCAGAAACCATATAATCGATTACTCGCGATGTGTTGACTGCATGGACTGTATTGGAAATTGCAGTACCGGAGCTATCCGCTATACTGTTCGCAGAGCCTCTTCTCAGGTTGCCCCGGATGAATCGCGTCGTACTTTTATTGCTACCGGACTGGTTTTTGCCGGTGCGCTAGCATCTAAAGCTGAAGATAAACTCACAGACGGGGGAGTCGCAGCAATAATTCCTAAGCAGAAACCTCAGAGGCAAAACCGCATAGTGCCTCCGGGCGCGGTAAGTGTCCGTAATCTTGAGCGTCATTGCACATCCTGCCAGCTTTGTATCAGTGAATGTCCCAACGGTGTGCTACGTCCATCCATGTCGGTAGCCACCTTCATGCAACCGGAAGTATCGTATGAATACGGCTACTGCCGTCCTGAATGCACACGCTGCTCTGAAGTTTGTCCGGCGGGAGCCATTATCAGAGTAAGCAGAGAGGAAAAAGCTGTTACTCAGGTCGGACATGCGGTTATTGATATTGGCGCATGCCTGTCGGCGACAGGAGCGGAAAGCTGCGGCAAATGTTCCCGCGCATGTCCGGCAGAAGCGATAGTAATGGTTGGTACTGATAAGTATAATGAGGATTCACCGCTTATGCCTGTAGTGAATGAAAGCCTATGTATCGGTTGCGGTGCGTGTGAAAATCTATGTCCCGTGAGTCCTCTGAGTGCCATTCATGTTGAGGGGCACAGTGTTCACCGTAAAATTTAACTGGAAATGGAGACTAACAGAAAAAATATAGATCGTCGCAGTTTTCTGAAATATATGGGTGCTGGTGCGGCACTTGTAGCTGCCGGATGCACACGGTCAAGTAAGAGCGAGGATGCTTCCGCTACCGGTGGCACTGGAGCCGGAGAAGGTGAAATGACCTATCGCTTGAATCCCAAGACCGGAGAAAAGGTGTCTATTTTGGGGTACGGCTGTATGAGGCTCCCGACTATACCCGGGGCTGAACCGGGTCAGATAGCCGAGATTGACCAGGAATCGGTGAATGAGCTTGTTGATTATGCTCTTGAGCATGGAGTCAACTACTTTGATACCTCTCCCGCTTATTGTCAGGGCAGGAGTGAAGGCTCTATGGGTATAGCCCTGAGCCGTCATCCGCGTGACAGCTATTATATCGCCACCAAGTTGAGCAATTTCGCGCCACAGACCTGGAGCCGGGATAAGTCGATAGCCATGTATCACAATTCGCTCAAAGAGTTGAAAACCGATTACATAGATTATATGCTTCTCCATGCGATCGGTATGGGAGGTATGGAATCCTACAACGGCAGATATGTTGATAATGGTATTCTTGATTTTCTCGCGGCTGAACGTGATGCGGGCAGAATCAAAAATCTGGGTTTTTCATATCACGGGGATATAGAGGTTTTCGATCATCTGCTTTCATTGCACGACAAATATAAGTGGGATTTTGTACAGATTCAGCTCAATTATGTAGATTGGCTTCATGCTAAGGAGGTCAATCCCCGCAATACCGATGCCGAATATCTATATAACGAGCTTAAAAAGAGAAGTATCCCGGCTGTGATTATGGAACCGCTGCTCGGCGGCAGACTCGCGAGTGTAAACAACCACATTGCGGCGGGGATGAAGCAGCGCAGACCGGATGACAGTATCGCTTCATGGGCATTTCGTTTTGCCGGATCACCGGACGGGGTGCTGACAGTGTTGAGCGGAATGACCTATATGGATCATCTTAAAGACAATCTGCGCACATATTCTCCGCTTGAACCTCTGACTGATAGCGAGCTGGAGTTTCTTGAAACAACCGCAAAAGAGATTCTGTCTTATCCAACAGTGGCTTGCAATGACTGCAAATATTGTATGCCCTGTCCTTATGGTCTTGATATTCCGGGTATCCTCACTCATTATAATAAATGTGTGAATGAAGGCAATGTGCCATCCGGCAAAAATGATCCCGATTATGCGAAAGCGAAACGAGCTTTTCTTGTCGGGTATGACAGGGCAGTGCCCCGTCTCCGCCAGGCAAACCATTGTATAGCGTGCGGCAAGTGCAAGCCACATTGTCCTCAGGCGATTGATATTCCTGCGCAGATGGCGCGCATAGATGCCTTTGTAGAGAGCTTGAAACAGGATACTTTGGCATGACGGAAGCGGCTGAGATTCTTACGTCCGGAAATTATTCTCTGGTTGTGGTGAGTTCTTCAGGCAAGGTTTTGACTTTTACCGGCAGGGGAGTGTCAGACCTTTATAAACTGTATAGGAATAGTCAGGAGTTTCTTTATTCCGGTAGTATCGCGGACAAGGTTATCGGTTACGGAGCTGCAGTATTAATGGTTGCGGCTGGGGTGGCTAAGGTTTATACTCCGGTTATCAGTCGCGATGCCG
>CAMWYV010000216.1 GCA_947178565.1 uncultured Porphyromonadaceae bacterium
GCCTCAAGGAGGGTGAGGCTGCTATGCTCGCCAAGGCTGACGAGTTGAGGCGAATGGGTGCGGCTGTGGTAGTGATGGCTTTTGATGAGAATGGTCAGGCTGATACTTTTGAGAGGAAGATAGAGGTATGCGGGCGGGCGTATAAATTGCTTGCCGGTGCAGGATTCCCAGCCGAGGATATTATTTTTGACCCGAATATACTCGCCGTGGCTACCGGAATCGAGGAGCACGCGAATTATGCAGCTGATTTTATTCGTGCCGCAGGTTGGATAAAAAAGAATCTGCCGGGAGCGCACGTGAGCGGAGGACTCAGCAATCTCTCGTTCTCATTCCGGGGCAATAATTATGTGCGTGAGGCGATGCATTCACTTTTCCTGAGTCATGCTGTTGCTGAGGGAATGGATATGGCTATAATCAATCCGTCAACTCTTATGGATGCGGATAGTATAGAGCTGTCACTTGCCAAAGTTATTGATGACGTGTTGCTTAACCGTGATGCGGAGGCGACCGACCGCCTTATTGAAGAAGCACGGAGAGTGAAGGAGGAGCGGGATAAGGGGTCAGGTATAATCCTGAAAAAAGATGATGTGAAAATTGATTCATCCCCGGCGACACACTCGGAGGCGGTTGAGAAAATGATGATATCCGGTCGGAGTGAAGGTATAGAGCTGATGCTGGATGAATGTGTCGCTGAACTCGGATCGGCATTCGGCGTGGTTGACGGTCCGCTGATGCGTGGCATGAATCGTGTAGGTGAGCTGTTTGGTGAAGGCAAAATGTTTTTGCCTCAGGTAGTGAGAAGTGCCAGGGTGATGAAGCAGGCGGTTGCTCATCTTACTCCGCTGATTGAAGCTGAGAAGCGCAGCGGCAATTCATCTGCAGCCGGAAAAATTGTACTTGCCACGGTGAAAGGCGATGTACACGACATAGGCAAAAATATCGTGGGCGTGATAATGAGCTGCAATGGCTATGAGGTGATTGACCTCGGGGTCATGGTGCCCCCGGAAAAAATAATAGATACTGCGGTTACCGAAAGCGTAGATTTTATAGGATTGAGCGGATTGATTACTCCCTCGCTCTCGGAAATGCAGATTGTCGCCTCAATGCTTGAGAGCAGGGGGCTGAAGATACCGTTGCTTGTAGGTGGTGCTGCTGCTTCTGAGATTCACACGGCAGTGAAAATCGCTCCGGAATATTCCGCTCCGGTAATATATACGCGTGATGCGGCGGCACTTCCGGGAGTTGCACAGAAGTTTGTGAAAGAGCGTGAAGTCGCAGACCGCGAGCTGAAAGAAAAGCAACAGGCTCTGCGTGACAGCTATAATGAAAAGGTGCAACTTTTATCTTTGGAGGAGGCGAGAGGCAGAGCGCATCGGTTTAATCATGATGGTAAAGCACCGGTTCCTGCACAATCGGGAGAGCACTCCGTCGGTATAAATGTTGCGGATGTGATATCCCTGATAAACTGGAGGTCCTTTTTTACCGCTTGGAAATTAGATGCATCTCTCGCATCTATTGCAGAGATATCCGGTTGTGACCATTGCAAGGCGCAATGGCTTGCCGCAATCGATGAGTCAAAGCGGATGAAAGCGTCTGAGGCTATGCAGCTCTTTAAGGATGCTCATCATATTCTTGACCGCTTGAGTAAAGCCAATGCCACTCTCCGCGGCAGAGTGGTTCTCGCTCCGGCGATGTCTGTCGTTGATGATATAGTTATAGAAGGGAAGGAGCGTATAGTTATTCCGACACTGAGACAGCAGAATGCCTGTCAAGGTAATGAGAGTGTTGCATTGGCGGATTTTATTGCCCCGGCAGACAATGACGGCGAGCCATGTGACCATGTGGCTCTCTTTGCCGTAACTACCGCAGGTGATGTTGAGCGGCTTGTCGCCAATGCCGCTGACGATTATGACAAGTTGCTTGCGCAGAGTGTAGCCGACCGTCTTGTAGAAGCTGCGACGGAATGGCTTCATAAGGAGGTGCGTACCCGTTACTGGGGTTACTCGGACAGGAACGCAGTTGATGAGCGGAATCTGCTTGAAGCGCGTTATAGAGGTATCCGTCCGGCTATCGGTTATCCGTCCTTGCCTGATCAGTCGCTGATTTTTGAGGTGGACAAACTGTTGCATTACAAAGATCTCGGGATCACTGTGACAGAAAATGGCGCTATGTCGCCGGCAGCCTCTACGACAGGGCTTATGATAGGGTATTCAGGTGCCCGCTATTTTATAGTGGGAAAAACCGACGGCAGGCAAAATGAAGATTATGCCCGCCGTCGTGGATTATCCGCCGATTCAATCGACAAATATATCAGGTGATTTTTATCTCTGATATAGATAGCGCTTGATTGAGCGTTTCGGAGTTTTCTCAAACTCTTCGCTCATGATTTCAAAACGTCCTACTTGTGAATAGCCAGGTAATTCTTTATTGAGTTGAACGAGGTTTTCAGCCATGATTTTGTCAATCTCTTCCGGTGAGATTTTCTGGTGAATGACACTATCCATATCCGGATATATGAGAGCAACGAGTCTTCCCCCCTCATCTATCACTACGGATTCGCCGACATAAGGCATATTATTCAGTTTCTGTTCAATCTCCTCAGGATATATATTCTGACCGCTCGGTCCGAGAATCATATTTTTGTCGCGTCCGCGCAGGTAAATGAAGTTGTCTTCGTCCACGCAGCCGATGTCACCGGTACACATCCATCCGTCTTTGTCAAACACCTCGGCTGTGGCGTCCTCATTCTTGTAGTAACCTTTCATTACATTGGCACCGCGCACCCAGATAACACCCGGTATTTCTGCCGGCGATGGAGATTCAACCCTTATCTCCATACGATCTACCAATCTGCCGCATGAACCTTCTCTCGCCTGCTCATGAGGAGCGTATGATATAAGGGGAGCGCACTCTGTCATGCCGTAACCTACAGTAAAGGGGAAATCAATACGGCGCAGGAAAGTTTCCACCTCTTTGTTCAGCGCTGCACCTCCAATAATTATTTCTCTCAGTTCTCCGCCAAAGGTTTCCGTGAGTTTATCTTTGATTTTTCCCAACAGACGGTCATCGACAAACGGCACATGTAGCAAGAACTTCATGTATGGTTTTTCAAGAAGGGGGAACACTTTGGTGCGGATGATTTTCTCAAGTATAAGGGGCACCGCCACGATGAGCTTGGGATGCACTTTGGCAAATGCATCCATGATTACTGCCGGAGATGGAGTGCGGTTGAGGAAGG
>CAMWYV010000217.1 GCA_947178565.1 uncultured Porphyromonadaceae bacterium
CTTCTTTCTGAATCTCTTCCGAATAGGATTTTAGAACCTCGTGCCATTTTCTGGCAAATGTAAAATTTTTCATAGGTGTGTAATAGTATTAAATGATTGTTGGCGCAAAGATAGTGGCAATATTTGTATTATGCAAATTTCACCGACATATTTTATTATCAGATTGATTCAGGTAGGGGGATAGGTGGGGAAAAATATATATATTTGCAGCCAACTGACGCTAAAATTATAGCCGGATGAACCGCACCGCTCTGTTGCTACCTTTTTTTCGCCGTAACGCCCTGAAATGTCTCGCTGCGGCAAATGATGCTGAAGCTGTTCAGAAAGAACAGCTCCGCAGGCTGGTTTCTGATGCGAAAGACACAGAATGGGGACGACTTCACGGTTTCGGCTCAATAGCCTCATATAGCGATTTCCGTAATCAGGTGCCACAAACCGGTTACGATATCCTTCGTCCTTACGTGATGAGGATGATTGCGGGTGAGCGTAATGTGCTCTGGCGTGGCAAAACCCGGAGATTCGCACAGTCATCAGGCACTTCCGATGGCAAAAGCAAGTTCATACCGATAACCGCTGACGCTCTCAGCGGCTGCCACTTCAAAGGGGCGCAGTATTCACTCGCATTATATCTCAACAGGTATCCTGACAGCCGTATTTTCGACGGTAAGTCATTTATTCTGGGCGGCAGCTACGCCAACGAGCTGAATCTCGGCAATTCTCCGGCTAAGGTGGGCGATCTCTCTGCAACTCTAATAGACTGCATCAATCCTCTGGTGAATCTCGTGCGCGTTCCATCCAAAAGAATAGCGCTCATGGCTGACTGGCATGAAAAGCTCCCCGCCCTTGTCAAAGCGTCAGCGCATGAGAACATCACCAATATCTCGGGGGTACCCTCCTGGTTTCTCAAGGTGCTCAATGAGGTGCTTGCCTATCGTGGAGAGGATTCCATCCATCAAGTGTGGCGCAATTTAGAGGTGTTTTTTCACGGAGGTATCTCCTTTGCCCCATATAGAAAAGAGTATGAGGCGATTACCGATACCGATAAAATGAGGTATTGGGAGAACTATAATGCATCAGAAGGATTTTTCGCCGCCCAGTGCAATCCGGATGAGCGCTCCATGCTGCTGATAGTAGATTCAGGGGTATTCTACGAATTTGTCCCTACAGACTCTCCTACAGCCGACCCGCTCCCGATATGGGAGATAGAGCAGGGGAAGAAATATGCTCTTCTCATAACATCCTGCAACGGTCTATGGCGTTATCCGATAGGGGATGTGGTGAAGATCGAATCGCTAAATCCGGTTAAAATCACCATAGCAGGGAGAACAAAAAGCTATATCAACACATTTGGAGAGGAGGTGATGGTATATAATACCGATGCCGCCCTTGCGGCAGCTTGTGCTTCAGAAGGCTGTGCCGCCAAGGACTATACCGTTGCTCCGGTTTATACCCACGGCAATGCCAAAGGACATCACCAGTGGCTGATAGAGTTCTCCACTCCTCCGGCAGATATGAACCGCTTCGCCACCACACTTGACCGTGCCCTGCAAGCCGAAAACAGCGATTACCAAGCAAAACGCTCCGGAGATATATTCCTCGGACAGCTGACAATAGAGACCGCCAGACCGGGACTGTTTGATGACTGGCTCGAAAGTACAGGCAAGCTCGGAGGACAGCGGAAGATACCACGACTGAGCAACGACCGTATGCTGATTGACTCAATGCTATTGTTTAACAAATAAATTACCAAACAGACATGAACACAAAATCATCAACAATAATATCGGCACTACTCATCGCCGCCGGACTCCTCGCCCTGGGTCTCTGCCTCCGTTCGGGCATTGCCTCATTCTCCGCGCGTGACAGAGTGGTGGATGTGAAAGGACTCGCCGAAAGAGAGGTAGCCGCCAACAAGGTTACCTGGCCTATAATGTTCAAGGAAGTAGGTAATGATCTGCCGGCAGTTTACCAGAAAGTGACCGCTACCAACGCCCAGATAGTAAACTTTCTGAAATCCAACGGACTCACCGATCAGGAAATCAGCATCGGCGCTCCATCGGTGCAGGATCTCACCACCGACCGCTACAACAATAACCCTCTGCCCTACAACTATGCCGTGACCTCGGTTGTCACCGTAAGTTCAGCTCAGGTAAGAGAGGTGCATTCGCTCATCAACCGTCAGGGAGAACTTTTCAGCAAAGGAATCGCAATCACGAGCGATTACAATACGCGCATATCATACGACTATACCGATCTCAATTCCATCAAGCCGGAAATGATAGCCGAGGCAACCGAAAACGCCCGCGAAGCGGCTAAAAAGTTTGCCGAAGATTCCGACAGCCGCCTCGGTAAAATCAAGACGGCGCGTCAGGGACAGTTTACTATCGAGGATCGCGACCCAACCACTCCATATATCAAAAAGGTGAGAGTGGTTACATCACTTACATATTATCTTGAGGACTAAGTGAACCTTATTGGTTACGGGTTGTTGATATTACAGTTACAAACTTAAATCACTATTACGATGGCAACACCCAATCTTAAAGGTACTCAGACCGAAAAAAATATCGTGAGCTCCTACCTCAACGAAACTCAGTCATACGCCCGCTACACCTATTACGCACAGCAGGCTGACAAAGAGAATTACTTTCCTATCGGTGAGATTTTCCGTGAAACAGCTGCAAATGAACTTCATCATGCCAAGGTGTTTCTGAAGATGCTCGGCGGAGGCAATGTTACCGGCACAGTGAGCGTTGACGCTCTTCCCCCCACAACCACAGAGGAGAATCTTCAGATTTCAATAAACGAAGAGGCAGTAGGCGGAGTTCAGGATTATCAGGCATACGCAAATATCGCGGAGCAGGAAGGGTTTATGGATATCGCTTCCCATTTCCGCGCTATCGCTGAAGCGGAGCAGCATCACCTCGACCGCTTTACCTTGCTCCATCAGCAGGTGGTGGACGGTACAGTGTGGAAACGCGATCAGCCTATCATGTGGCGTTGCCTCGTATGCGGTTATATGCATGAAGGCACCACCCCTCCCGTGAAGTGTCCTGCATGTGATCATCCCTATCAGCATTATATGCCACTTGACATTCAGTAATTATCCTTCAACTATAAAATAAAAACGGCTGCTTTCGGGCAGCCTTATTTTTTTATGCAGTATATTATTGACAAAACCGTCACTTATTTCAACAGCCGGAAGGTGGTGCGGTGTAGAGGAG
>CAMWYV010000218.1 GCA_947178565.1 uncultured Porphyromonadaceae bacterium
CTACAGGACGCACTGTATCTGTTAAAATCGGGCGGTTTGGTCCCGTAGTGCAGATTGGAGAAAGTTCAGACACCGAGAAACCTCAGTTTGCTTCGCTCCGCAAAGACCAGTCAGTTTTTGACATTACCCTTGAGCAGGCATTGAAGCTGTTTGACCTCCCCAGAAATCTGGGAGAATTCGAGGGCAAGGATATTACCGTTGCTGTAGGAAGATTCGGACCATACATCCGCCATGACAACAAATTCGTGTCGATTCCAAAAGACATTTCACCACTTGAAATCACTGCAGAAGAAGCCAAGGCGCTTATCATCGCAAAGCGTGAAGCTGACAGCAAGAAAACTGTAAAAGTTTTTGAAGAAGACCCGGCGATGATGATTCTCAACGGTAGATTCGGCGTGTATATCTCTTACAATAAAAGCAATTACAAGATACCCAAATCTGTAACCGACCCTGCCAGCCTGACCTACGAAGAGTGTAAAAAAATTGTTGAATCGCAGCCGGAGCCCGCTAAAAAAACACGGAGGACAACCACAAAGAAAAAATAATGGGCAAACCACGACAAACAAAGCCGGGAGCGGAAAGAAATACTCTGAAACCCGACAGAATAGAGATCTATCATGTTGAAGATCCTACTACTCTCATGGATTTTCTGATAGCATCCATGCCTGACCGCAAACGCACTACGGTCAAGGAGTTGCTCAAGCACAATCAGGTTGCCGTTAACTCTCTGCCGGTCACCCAATTCAACCATGCCCTGAATCCCGGTGACACAGTAAAGGTGAATCTAACCCGAGAATTCAGAGTATTCTACAACCGACGCCTGAAAATCGTTTATGAAGACGATGATATTATAGTTGTCAACAAAGGATACGGACTGCTCTCTATCGGCAACGATAAAGTGAAGGACGGCACGGCATATTCCATTCTCAAGGAGTATGTGAAATGGGGCAATCCGTCCAATAAGATATTCATCGTTCACAGGCTTGACCGCGACACATCTGGACTGATGGTGTTTGCGAAAAATGAGGAGGCGAAAAACGCCCTCCAGCACAACTGGAACAACATGGTGCTCAATCGCAAATATGTTGCGGTGGTTGAAGGAGCGCCTGAGCCGGCATCAGGCATCCGCCGCAGCTATCTTGCCGAGAACTCCAAGCACGAAGTTTACAGCACAGACAAACCTGAAGATGGCAAACTTGCTGTTACAAGATATTCCACTATAGCAAACGGCAACGGATTCGCCCTCATGGAAGTGGAACTTGACACCGGAAGAAAGAATCAGATAAGGGTACATATGAGCGATATGGGTCACCCTATCTCCGGGGACAGACGATATGGAGCTGAGTCAAGCCCCATCCACAGACTGGCTCTTCATGCTCAGACCCTCCGGTTTGTTCATCCCGTTACCCGCAAGGAGATGTGCTTCTCCACCCCTATCCCCGCCGGATTCATTTCAATGGTGAAATAATTGGTGAAATAAATAGCGTTCCCGGTACTCGGTTACGGGGATTTTCGCTATTTTTGTGCCGCATTATCACCCGATAGTTCAATTGAGGCACTCTCAACAATATATCATACCGTTTCTTGCACTGCTTTGGCTCATAACATCTGCCACAGCATCGGCTTTCTGCCATCCTCAGCTGACGGATGCTTTTGAGTCTGATTCCATTGTGGACACACTGCCGGATACCCTGAATATCACCCGACAGGATTCTATTCCGGCCGACTCTCTCTTAACTGGCAACTCCTCACAGATGAAGCGTAACAGACTCGCGCCCGATACATTGCAATCTGCCACGAAGCCTAAAATTATCCGTACCAAAACTGACATTGCCGCTCCTGTGGACATAAACGCCACAGACTCACTTGTCATTATTGGTAGAAACAATGCATATCTTTACGGTAACAGTGATGTGAAGTATGGGGAGCAGGAAATTACCGCCGCACAGATTGAGTTGGATATGGCGACAAATACGGTATATGCAGTTGGAGCGCCTGACTCTACCGGTGAGATTGCCGGTAATCCCGTGTTTCAGGACAAAGGCTCCCAGTATGAAGCCAAGACCATGCGCTATAATTTTGAGACTGAGAAAGGTATCATAAGCGATGTGATTACGGAGCAAGGAGAAGGATACATCACAGGAGGCGTCGCAAAAAAGAATCCTGACGGCACTTTCTATCTGCAGAACGGAAGATACACCACCTGCGACAACCACGACCACCCTCACTTCTATTTCCAACTGACAAAAGCCAAGGTAAGACCTAAAAAGGATGTCGTTACCGGTCCCGGATACATGGTGCTTGCCGGAGTACCGCTGCCACTCGCCGTGCCTTTCGGCTTCTTCCCCTTCTCTGAGAAATATTCTTCCGGTATTATATTCCCCACATTCGGCGATGACTATAACAGAGGATTTTACCTCTCGGACGGAGGTTACTACTTCGCTATCAGCGATAATATAGACCTCGCTCTCACCGGAGAGCTCTATACCAAAGGCTCCTGGGGTCTGAAAGCGCGCTCGGCATATGTGAAACGCTACAAATTCTCAGGTTCGTTTAACATCAGCTATCTCAAAACAATACTCGGAGACAAAGGTGCCCCCGACTATTCAGAATCCACCAACTTCCAGATTCTATGGAGCCATAGTCAGGATGCTAAGGCAAACCCGAACATGACCCTCTCCGCATCAGTGAATTTCGCTACTGCGGGATACTCGCGAAATGACCTGAACAGCTACTACAGCACTGCATTCACTGAAAACACCAAGAGCAGCACCATCAACATGACCTATCGCAAACCGGGGTCTAAATTCTCTTTCTCTACCACCGCAAGTGTTGCGCAGCGCACACAAGACTCCACTCTCTCTGTCTCTTTCCCGAATATCACCCTTTCTTACTCCCAGTTCGCACCATTCAAACGCAAGCGTCAGGTCGGTTCGGAAAAATGGTATGAGAAAATCAAGATGTCATACAGCGGTGTGTTCAACAACTCTTTGACAGCACATCAGGATCAGTTCTTCAAGAAGAGCCTGATAAAGGACTGGAGAAACGGTATGAGACACAGCATACCCATCTCGGCTACATTCAGCCTGCTGCAATATATCAATGTCACACCTTCGTTCAGTCTCACAGACAGAATGTACACATCAAAAGTGAGAAGGCAGTGGGATCCGAACGCATCTGCCGAAATATGCGATACAAGCTACAGCTTCTATAACGTGTGGGAC
>CAMWYV010000219.1 GCA_947178565.1 uncultured Porphyromonadaceae bacterium
TCGCGATGCAGCTTGATGACCGGTATGAATGCTGTGAATCATAAGGTTACAAACAGGACTCTTTACCTTGATAAAACAACAGACGAACATTCCGATGTCGGTATTCCCGCACAGGATTGGAATTACAATGGAATCAGCACAGTTCCCGGAATTAACAATACCTATGTTGGACCGTCCTTTGTTCAGCGGCTTAAAGATTCGGGATACCATACTATCCATTGCGGCAAAGCTCACTTCGGAGCGATTGATACTCCCGGAGAAAATCCGACTCATTTCGGTTTTGAGGTTAATATCACCGGCAGTGCGGCGGGAGGACTTGCCACATATCTTAGCGAAAAGAATTTCGGTCACACTCCGGACGGTAAACCGGTTTCGCCTTTTGCTATCGAAGGACTTGAAAAATATTGGGGTACCGGTATTTTCGCTACTGAAGCTCTTACTCAGGAGGCGATCGCCGCTCTTGACAAGGCGAAAAAATATAATCAGCCGTGGTTCCTGTATATGTCACACTACGCGGTGCACGTACCGGTGGACAAGGATATGAGGTTTTATCAGAAATATCTGGATGAAGGACTTTCTGAAAAAGAGGCGGCATACGCTTCGCTTGTGGAGGGTATGGATCAGAGTCTCGGCGAGCTTCTTGACTGGATTGACGAGAATGGGGAGGCGGACAATACAATCGTAATCTTTATGAGTGATAACGGTGGTTTTGCCGCATCGAATCAGTGGAGAACCGGGGAACTGCACACTCAGAATGCACCATTGCGTTCAGGTAAAGGCTCTCTGCTCGAAGGTGGTATCCGTGAGCCGATGATTGTGCGGTGGAACGGACATACTCCTGCGGCATCAGAATGCTCGGATTATCTTATTATTGAGGATTTCTATCCCTCCATACTTGAAATGGCACAGGTTGAGCTTACGGATTCGGTGGATGGCAAAAGTTTTGTGCCGCTGATTCATGGAACCGGTAATCCCTCTGAAGGTAGAGCGTTGCTGTGGAATTATCCTCATGTCTGGGGACTTCCCGGTCCAGGCATAGATTTCAGCTGCGCAATGCGCAAGGATGATTGGAAAATTATCTACAATTACATCACCGGTGAAAAAGAAGTTTATAATCTTGCGGCTGACCCTTACGAGCATAATAATCTCGCCAAGTCTGACCCGAAACAGACTGAGAGACTGAGTGCCGAACTCGGCGAACTGCTAAGGCAACGCGATGCGCAGCGACCCGTAATCCGCTCGACCGGTAAAATAGCTCCCTGGCCCGACGAAATATAACAACTCTTTATTTGAAAACAAATCTCCTCATATTGAGCAGGAGCCGGGATCGAAATTGTTCTATGATATAATACGCGGAATATGAGTGGTATGGGGTTTTATTTCCGAATAAAAACCGAACGGGAATACGCTGAAATACACCCTTGCTGTCTTTGAATACTTATTTTATACTGCTATATTTGTGAGACAAACATAACAAAGTTTTTTGGAGAGAAAATTAAATGCTGTGACCGGCAAAATAGCTCTCTGACGCGATGAAATATAACAGCTCTTTTCTTGAAAACAAATCTCCTCATATCTGCTTTTGCGTCGCTCTCTATCCTTGCAGGGTGTATGACCCGTCACAGTTCGAGGGTAGAGGCGGTATATGCTCTTGCGGCTACCGACCCGGAGGCGGCTCTCGATTCTATCTCGCAGATTGACCCGCGGCATCTCTCAAATCCGGATCGTATGTTGTTTCGCCTTGCCGCTATCAAAGCTACTGACAAGGCTTGTAGGGAATTGCCCGGTGACTCGGCGATTTTGCCGCTGGTCGATTATTATTCGGCTCATGAAACAGATCGCTTTTATCCCGAGGCGCTTTATTATGCCGGGAGGATATACTGTGACAGCGGAGATGCTCCCACAGCACTCAGATACTTTCAGGATGCCCTTGATCTCCTGCCCGAAACAACCTCCCAACTCATCTTAAGAGCTTGTGTAATCAGTCAGACTGCCGGAGCACTTAGGCAGCTCCATATGTTAGATGAGGCAAGACCTTGTTATGAAGAGGTGCTCCGTTGCGACAGTCTGTTAAATGATACAGTCAGCCTTATGTATGATTTGGCAGACTATGCGGAATCTCTAAGGTGGGCGGATGAGTGTGATAAAGCGCTTCCTCTTCTGGACAAGGCTTTGCAAATTGCGGTTGACATTGATTCGGATTTTTTACCGGTGATTAAATTTTATCTTGCGAGAATTCAGTTGAAACAAGGCAAATATAAGGAGGCATTGGAAAATCTCATCCCTCAATTGGATAAAGTGGAATGGATATATCGTAAGCACGCAATGTCAAGTGCTATCATGGCGTACTATAATAACGGTCTGTATGACTCCGCATTCAATATGGCGCAGAGAGTGCTGGAGTTAAATATCCCGGATTATATCAGGCGAAATGCATACTTCTATCTCATCCAGGATGAAATGTTGAAATTCAGCAGCGATGATTCATTAAGGAGTTATAAAGATAAATACCTTGCGATTTCTGAGCGGATCTATAAAAAATACACGGATCAATCTCCTATAATTCAAAGGGCTTTTTACAACTACTCGGTTCACGAACGTGAAAGAAAGAAGGCTGAGGACAAGCGCAATCAGACAACACTGGTGCTATTTCTGGTATTGATTGTCACTTTGGTGTTTGTAATAATGTTTTTGATTTATAAAAACAAAGCTAAGACAAACCGTATTAAGCTGCATGAAGCTCTTGAATATATCCGTGAGCAGAGAAGTCTGATGTCAGGTTTGGAAAATAAAGATGCTGCGGGAGCGGGTGATAGGGCGTTTGAGAAAACGGAAAGTGATATCAGAAATACTCTTCGCCGTCAATATATTGAGAATGCCTCTTCCGGCGACGGATTGATTCTGCCGGAAAGTTTAATAAATTCAGTGGCATTCAAAACAATGAGGACTCATTTGGCGCAAGGAAGTGGAATACCTGAGTCAAACAGAGCATGGAGTTCCTTTGAAAAGAGATTTGATAAAGAATTTCCGAATTTCAGATTTATTATCGAGCGGTTGGCGGGTAAACCGGTTAAATCTCAGGAATACATAACCCTTATGCTGATAAAATGCGGATTCAAGCCATCAGAGATTGCAACCCTGATATTCAGGGCAAAAAGCGCGGTTTCCTCGCGCCGTGCCGAGCTTTC
>CAMWYV010000220.1 GCA_947178565.1 uncultured Porphyromonadaceae bacterium
CCCCCCCCCCCCCTCCCCCCCTTTTTTTTTTCAAGCACACGAGCGCAGACGTGAGTCCTCTACGTCTCGTGGGCTCGGAGATGTGTTTCAGAGACACGTGCCGGTGAGACTACCGCCGGGGCAAGAAAACGCAAACCTCTGAATAAAATTCAGATGGACACAATCGTCATACCCGAAGACATAATCTTCGAAGTGATGCAGGAGGAAATCGCTGCAGAAAAAGATTCGCTCGTAAACGAAAAGATTCCGGCAGACGGAGCCGTAACTATTTTAGGACAACCGGAGGTAGATGTGGAAACAATGTACCGATTTATCTTGTCGCGGAATCCAGAATTTGACCGGGATATCGCCGAAGCGTTCTACCATATTGGAGAGATATACGGAGTGAGAGGCGATATTGCCTTATGCCAGTCAGCTCTCGAAACCGGATGGTTTAAATTTACAGGAGGCACCGCAGTGACTCCCGACCAGCATAACTATTGCGGACTCGGCGTGACCAGACTTGGACTCAAAGGGCACTCTTTCGACACTATTGAGGACGGAGTAACCGCCCAGATTCAGCATCTCTACGCCTACGCCTGCAATAAACCGCTCCCCAGAGGAGAAGTAATCATAGATCCGAGGTTCACATTGGTGACACGCGGTATCGCTCCCACCTGGCAGGATTTGAATAACAGATGGGCTATGAATTCCCACTATGCCGCCAGGATACTCACATTATTCGGGCAGATGAAAAATTTTAAATAGCAGTAACTGAACAGTTATGAGAAACGAAAACGAACTTGAAGGCGTGACACTTCTCGGAAACAACGCAACAAAATATCCAGACACGTATTCTCCACAGGTACTTGAGACATTCATCAATAAGCATTCTGAAAATGAATATCTTGTCACCTTCACCTGTCCGGAATTCACCTCGCTATGCCCCAAGACCGGACAGCCCGATTTTGCCAGAATCATAATAAACTATATTCCGCGTGAACTTATGGTGGAGAGCAAAAGCCTGAAGCTATATCTCTTCAGCTTCAGAAACCACGGCGATTTCCACGAGGACTGCATAAACATAATCATGAAAGACCTTGTCAAACTTATGGATCCGCGCTATCTGGAAGTTATCGGGCTATTCACACCGCGTGGTGGCATATCAATCTATCCGTTTGCCAACTATGGTGATGCCGAACACCAGACCCTCGTGAAAGAGCGGATGCTCAGCGCCTTTCGCAATGATTTTTAATTAAACTCAAAAGGTCGCTATAATGTAACCGTCTCTTAATCCTCGTTCCGCAGTAACTCCTTGCGCGGCTTTGTCATTCCACCGGCAATGAGCCCGATAAGCAATCCGGTAATAACTACTATCATAGCGACAGCTGCAAGATCACCAATTTGGAGTTGCACAGGATATACAGACACACTCAGGTGAGACGGATCACCACCCAGTTTAATAAGTCCCCACTGCAGCTGAGCGAAGCATAGCGCCCCTCCAAGCATGAGTCCTACCGCTCCTCCTATTAGAGAAATCAGCCAACCCTCAAACACAAAAATTTTCCCTATCATGCCTGGGCTTGCACCAAGAGCGGAGAGAGTCGCGATGTTATCTTTCTTCTCTATTATCAACATCGACATTATGGATATGACATTGAAGGACGCTATAATAAGTATGAAAGCCAGCATAAGAAAGGTTATCCATTTCTCAACCGATATCATGCGGAACGACTCAGCCTGTTGCATCAGCCTGGTCTGAACGACGGCTGTTTCACCCAAATATTTCTGCGCTGCCGAAAATCCCTGTTTTTCACTGACTCCGGTAGCAAGCTTCAGCTCTATGCCGGTTGACTCATCCGCATAGTCAAGAATCTTTTTTGCAGTAGAGACCGGTACAATCACCTTGTCAGCATCATATTCGTTCTGCTCCACTTCATAGACTCCGCTTACTATCAGCGAATCGCCTCTGAAAGCGGTCAACGGGTTTGCGGCATTCACCCTACCGACTCTACGTGGGGCATAAATCGAGAGCAGTTCATAATAATCAGGACGGGCATTAAGGCTAAGAGCGACTCCTACACTGAGAGTTGCACAAGGATAGTATTCGGTAGAATCCAACAATTCACCGTCTATAACTGTATTGGCAATATTTGAAATCCGAGAGTAGTTATCGGGAATCCCTTTAATGGTCACCGGCATCTGTCTGCCTCCATAAATTGCCAGAGCGCGTTCCTCGATTACCGGTACTGCAAACTCAAACTCCGGAAGTGCGGTCAACACGGCGGCAAGAGAATCACCGTTGGCAAAGGTCTTGCCGCTCACCGGCACAATCTTAATATCTGGGTCAACCTCACTGAGACGTGAGAATGCCAAATTGGAGAATCCGTTGAACACCGACAACACACAAACGATTGCGGCTGTGGCAACAGCAACTCCCGCAACAGAAATCCATGATATGACATTCACCGCATTGTGCTTTTTGCGCGAAAAGATGTATCGCAGAGCTATACGGAGTGCAGTCATGGTCAATGCCGTTTATCTAATTGTTATTCCCTGGCCGCAGGAAGTTCTTTTTCTGCATTGTCGCTCGCAAGAAGGCTGTCTATTTTCTCGATGTAGTCCAGTGAATCATCAAGATAGAAAGCGAGTTCTGGAGTCTTGCGAAGCTGGAATCTCACTTTCTGCGCAAGCTCGTATCTGATAGTCTTCGCACTGCGGTTGATATTCTCCATTACCTCCTGCGCTTTGTCACCGGGAAAAATAGAAAGGTATGCCTTGGCGATACTAAGGTCGGGTGATACTCTCACGGTGCTTACCGATACGAGTACACCTTTAGTCTTAGCAGTCTGCTGACGAAATATCTCACTAAGCTCCTTCTGAATGAGTCTTGCTATTTTGGCTTGACGGGTTGTTTCCATAATTTAGTTTGGTTTTAATGTTTCTTTTATGAAATAACACTCGGAAAGGAGTTTTGGTTAGAGATTGATAAAGATAAAAGGGAGGAAATGCACTAAACATTCCTCCCCATAGATTTTTAATGCTTCGTGAAGGGTACCCTATTACTCTGCAGCAGGCACTGCGGGGGTCTCTTCAGCTGCCGGAAGATTCTCAACCGCAACTGGTGAGTCATAGTTTCCGGGGACATCCTGCTGAACCTGATTGCTGACTTTCACCTTTGAGGTCTGAATATCAGAAGCCGAGG
>CAMWYV010000221.1 GCA_947178565.1 uncultured Porphyromonadaceae bacterium
CCTCTCCTTTCATTTCAAGCTCATCTTTAAACACCAATCCTTTTTAGCCCATCTGTTTTTTCAACTTATCGGATGAAATTCGTGATGTAAGCGATGCGGGAGTGCCAGAAGCGTCGAGAGCGGGCACCTTGAGATGCCCTACCATAATACCTCCCAAACCATCGTTTATAAAGTCGCGGAACGGCACAAGGTCAACATTTTCCAGATTCTCGGCGGAATGATCAACTGTGGGGAGAGCCTTGTGACTATCCACCGAAGTGTCGCCATGTCCGGGAAAATGCTTGCCTACAGCCATAACCCATCCATCCTCGAGTCCACGCGAATAGGCACGACCGAGGGCGGCTACGCGTGCGGGATTCTCGCCGAAAGAGCGATAGCCTATAACCGGATTCGCCGGATTGGAATTGACATCGAGCACCGGCGCGAAATTCACGGCAATGCCTACTTCGCGGCACTCTCTCGCCACTTCCTTGCCATACTCATATAGAAGCTCCGGGTCTGAGATAGCGCCGAGACCCATATTATACGGGAATCTCGGAGCGTCGGTGAGACGCATGGCAAGACCCCATTCTCCGTCAAGCGTCACCATCAGCGGAATCTTCGCCGCATCCTGAGCACCCTTGATAAGCGCCGCGTAACCTGCAACGGTACCTTTGCCGAGCAGAAAACCGCCCACCTCACCGGTGGTGACCATTTTTTTGAGAGCAGCATGACCCGCGGGATTGTCAAACACATCGAGCCGCGGCACAAACAGCTGTCCGACTTTCTGACGAAGAGTGAGGGTATTCATCACCGAATCTGCCCACCGAGCCGCATCGGCGCCTTGAACAAGGTTCGGTTTCCTCTTACCTGCCGCCTCCGGAGTATATGCCGGTGCTATGAATGTCGGAGCACCGAGAAAAATAATTACGATGAGTGCCGATATAATTTTTTTCAACTGCATAACCTTTACTTACCTACCATTCTGAGTGTTCTGTCCGCTTTAATCTTCTTGCCTTTGAGCGAGCCGTTCAATAAACAGTCCATCATATCATCATACAGGATGTTGTTGCTTCTTGCCAACTCCTTGCCGTTCTTAAACGATTTCATATAGTCGCCCCCGGTTGCAAGGTAATCAATAGTCGCTACACGATACACCTTGTCAGGATCAAGATCCTTTCCGTCAATAAGTATCTTTGTGCACTTGCCGGTATTCCTATCAAATTCGGCATACGCTCCCGCTATTCCGTCGCCATAACGACCAGCCATGACATCAAAGCCTTCTGCAAGGTCCTTTCCGGTAATATCTATCACAACAATACGATTGTCAAACGGCATCATCTGCATGACGAGTCCACGGGTAATATCGCCTTTGGGAATATCGCATCTGATTCCTCCCTTGTTCATCACGGCAACATCTACCGGACCACCGTTCAACCTGTCTCCAATCTCACGCACCATATCTGTCACGAGATTGACAAGACCGAAGTCTGCTTTCACAAGAGGCTCGGCGGCTTTACCAACCTTGATACCCAATATGGAATCTACACTGTGCCGGTATGGAGTGAGAATCGCGGCGAAATCGGCATCTATATCCTTGTCAAGACGGCTGTTTACCGGAATCAGCTTATATGACACCCCCATATTATCCAGATCTATGGTAATCTCGCCGACAAACCTGCCGAGAGAACCGGTCTGCACCACCGGAATACTGTCACCGAGAGCATTGGCTATTTTCCATGCGGGGCTCCTGCCGTCCGCCGGATCTATTTTTGTATGGCTATGCCCCCCTATGATTAGATCGATATCCTCAGATTCCGCCGCAAGATCCACATCCACCGGTTTTATCTCGGAATTATAACCGATGTGGGTCACAGCCACTACCATATCAGCCCTCTCATTATGCTTGAGGCTCCAAGCCGTGGAATTTGCCGCCTTAATCGCATCCATATATCTGACCCCTACCGAATTGGCTGCTGAAATCATGCCGTCGGGATTAAGGTTTATGCCGATAAACGCTATTTTTCTGCCGCCATATTCCTTTATCACATAAGGCACAAAAAGAGAATCAAGCGGCGTTTCCCGCATATCATAGTTCGTCGTCAACCACTGCGCGTTGCTCTGACTGACATACTTATGCAGCATATCCATACCTGAATCAAACTCATGGTTGCCGAGAATCATTAGGTCATACCCCATGGCATCCATGAGCTTGCGCTCCACCTCTCCCCCGAAAAGAGTGAAGTACAATGTGCCCTGCAACGCATCGCCGGCATCTATCACCAGCACATTATCATTTGCCTTCCGCACACTATCCACAATCACTTTACGCCTCAATATGCCGCCGCTGCCGTCTTTCTGAGGATCAATGGCGCTATGGGTATCATTGGTGTGGAGAATCACAAGGTTGTCGGCATGCGCACTTAAAAAGCCTAAGGCTACCAGAGCCGGTATCAATATTTTTTTCAGAATCACGATAAAGAATGTCATTGGTTTATGAGCACGAAATTAATAAAAAAATCGCACAAAGTAGCAGATTGCGCTTGGCGAGAATGATAATGTCGCTACGGAAAGAACATCGCTATTATCCGCTTGCCATCGGCATCGACAATTTTCAGTTTGTGAGTGCCACTCACGAACTGAACGCCATCCTGTGTTTTAACTTTCGCTTAAGCCAATGCCAATAGTTACCGGCTTTGTGTAATCCGGCTCATCGTTGATATCTCGCACCACATCAGTAGCCGAGAATCACCAACAGTGGTTCTCGTCATCCCAGAGCGCCCTCACCTCGCGATCATTGAAAAACCGTATTGACTTCTTGCTCATAAATCATTTATTTGCTGATTTATCATCTTTTCTTTCACTACTTGTAGTAGGATATTGTATTCCAATACCTGAAAATCGGGTTCCTGCTCCTCCATCAGGATTTAAGACACTCTTGCCAAGAATAGTTGAATAGCCTGGCGTGAGTCTCGCTATGCTATCCAATGGATTACTTAAATAATCCTTTCCAAGAATATCTGAAATTCTTGTGGTAGCGGTTGCTAATCCCTCAACAGGATTCAAGGCACTCTTGCCAAAAATAGCAGAATGGTCTGGCATGAGTCTCGCTATGCTATCCAATGGATTACTCAAATAATCCTTTCCAAGAATATCTGAAATTCTTGTGGTAGCGGTTGCTAATCCCT
>CAMWYV010000222.1 GCA_947178565.1 uncultured Porphyromonadaceae bacterium
ATATTGAACTACTCTAATGGAACTGCCCATCTTGCATGCCCATAAACCAAAACGGCATCACCTACTGCACTCAAATTAAAACGCCAAGCAAAAAAAGGACAGGGAGAATAATACTGTCAATTTCTTCAAACTTATTCCCATGTTTTATAATTTAATAATTTACATCAGCAAATGTATATATATTTTTTCACCAATCACGAAGTATGATGTAATTTGTGTTTTTTTAACCATTACTTATGCGAATCTCCACAAAACTCAATGAACTTTAAACATTTAATTTAGAGTACGTGTTATCTTGATAAGTACATCCAACAAAAGCAGCTATGCTCAAACAAAATTTGATTGACATATACGCGAAGAGTTTCCGCGACAACTGGGATATGCCCGCACTGACAGATTATGTGAGCGGCGAGGGACATACCTACGGCGAATTTGCGACGCGAATAGCGCGCACACATCTCTTTTTTAAAGAATGCGGTGTTAAAAAAGGTGATAAAATAGCGTTGCTCGGCAAAAATACGATTTCATGGGTTGTGACTTATATCGCTACAGTCACTTATGAAGCTACAATTGTGCCGATTCTTCATGACTTTAATCCGCAGGATGCCCAGCATATCGTGAATCATAGTGACTCAGTGCTGCTTTTTGTGACTGACAGCATCTGGGACAATCTGGAGTTTGAGAAGATGCCGAAAGTCAGGATAGCTATGTCGCTTGATGATGCACGGGTTCTTGCTGAACATCCTGACAACAGCGGAAGAGCCTACAAAGCGATTGCCGGACTAAGAAAAAAGTTTGACAAACTGTATCCGCGAGGATACACTGAAAAAGATATAGACTATCCGAACATGCCTAAAGATGCTGTCGCGGAAATCAATTACACTTCCGGTACAACAGGATTCTCCAAAGGTGTTATGCTGACATATAACAACTTGTGCGGTAATGTGGTATTCGGTATGGAGTCGCATCTCCACTACAAAGGCTCGCGTTGCCTGTCATTCCTGCCGCTCGCCCATGCTTACGGCTGCGCCTTCGATATGCTTGTACCGCTTGCTGTCGGCACCCATGTGACCTTATTCGGCAAACTACCCTCCCCTAAAGCCTTGATCAAGGCGATGGCTGATGTTCGCCCAAACCTTATTCTATGTGTTCCGCTGATTCTTGAAAAGATATACCGGAATCAGATACTTCCAGCAATCTCCACCCCCGCGATGAAAAATATGATAAGAGTGCCCATACTTAATAAAGCGGTATTCTCAAAAATCAGGAATAAGCTTGTTGATGCTTTCGGCGGAGAATTTGAGGAAGTGATTGTGGGTGGTGCGCCACTGAATCCGGAAGTAGAGGAATTTCTACATAAAATCAAGTTTCCGTTTACCGTGGGTTACGGAATGACGGAATGCGGTCCCCTCATCAGCTATACATCCTGGCAGAAATTCATTGTCGGGTCTGCCGGCCGCACTCTTCCGGGCATAATGCACTCAAAGGTGACGAGTGATAACGAGCACACTATTCCGGGAGAAATATGCGTGAAAGGCGAGAATGTGATGAAAGGCTACTACAAAAACAAGCAGGCTACTGAGGATGTGCTCGATAAAGACGGATGGCTTCACACCGGGGATATGGGTACGGTGAGCACTGATGGCACAATTTTTATCAAGGGTAGATACAAGACAATGATTCTTTCGGCAAACGGACAGAATATCTATCCGGAAGAGATAGAAGCGAAGTTGAACAATATGCCTTTCGTTGCTGAAAGCCTTGTGGTAGAGCGAGGCAAGCGCCTCATAGCACTCGTCTATCCCGACTATGAGGCGATGGATAAGCAGAAGGTAACATCAGGAATGCTTCCCCAGATAATGGAAAAGGTAGTTGAAGAGGTGAACAAAGTGGTAGCCCCCTATGAGCGGATAGACCGTATTCAGCTTATCGCCAATGAATTTGAAAAGACTCCGAAAAGAAGCATCAAGCGTTATCTTTACAACGCTTAAAATTATCAAGGAAATATTGTCCCTTTTTACCCGTACGATTTCCGTATGCAACAGCATGAACAGGGCACACATGATAACAACCGAGGCACATCGCGCAGTTTCTTCCCCATTGCGGATGGTGGCTGCTCATCTGAATATTGGATGTCGGGCAGATTCCGGCGCACTTACCGCATCCGATACATGTATCAGTGAAATGAAACGGCTTGGGTGACATCAAAAAACTCACGAACAACGGATATAAAATCTTAGTCTTCAGCCACGGGACTGATCCACGCACAACACTGTCCACTTTAGCGCCACACCTGATTCCGCGCGCCACCTCCGCTATCCTACGTTCGCACTTTTCAAGTTTTTCAGTAGCCAATTCTATTGAATCCACATCAAATCCGGGAAGAATAACATAGTTGTTAGGCATCTGCACCGACCACGCTCCACGAGCGTTATAACCCTTGGAGCGCATCAACTTCCTCCACATTTCATGAGTGAGACCGACATCATCTCCACAGGTACACACCATAAAATGCTCCGCATTACACATATCGGCGGAGAGTTTCATATTCTTCCTCACTATCGGAGGAATACCCCACGAATATACAGGAAAAACCCAAACTATTTTCTCTCCATTTTCTGGCTTATAACCAGGAGCATTGCTTATGTAGCTGATGGGTTGAGCGGTAAATTCCGCCAACCGCTCAGCCACATAGCGCGTATTTCCCGTACCTGAATGCCAGAATATCATTAAAATATTATCTGATAGTTACCTGAGTGGCACCGAAACCGTATTCACGGAAAGATGCATCCTGCACCTCAACCTTACCTTTATATCTATGGTTGAGCTCTTTCATCAACGCCTGCCTGAGCACTCCGTCACCTTTACCATGAATAAATACTATTTTCTGCCCTTGATTGGTGAGGTTTGAATCCATTACTTTTCGGAATTCATCAACCTGAAGATTCAGCATATCGGCACTTGACAGTCCGGCTGTTGTATCTACCAACTCGTCAATATGGAGATCCACTTCTATTATGCCGTTACCTCCTGGAAGATATTCGGTATTTTTTATTACAGGACGTTTCCACTTTTTCTTTTTATCTACCGGTTTCGGTTCCTGCACACTATCGACCAGTTTCTGAACATCAAGGGGCTCCCTGGTGGAC
>CAMWYV010000223.1 GCA_947178565.1 uncultured Porphyromonadaceae bacterium
CGGCGCATCAAAAGTGCAGTCAATCAGCACGTCGAGCACTCTTTTACCGGAAGCGGTATCCGGAATGGCATTTATTTCAATATTGTTGAAAATACCGGTGCGTGAGAGGTAGGTCTGTGTGCGGTTCATGTCGCGGACGGAGAAAATCTTGCCCTGACGGAATGTGATACATTCCGGTATCAGCTTGCGGCGCAGGCGTGAGGGCATCATCTGAATGACAGTGCCGCGTGGAGTCTCTATGGTGTCGGGAGTGCCTCCGCCCTTGTTGCGGTTGATTCTGGTAGTGATTGTGCCTGTGCGCCACCGGGTATATGAGCCTTTTGGCGCATTAGCCACAAGTACCATTTTTATTGCGATTCTTTCGGGATTGATAGTGCTGTCGGCAAGGTATTCTATGTAATCCGGCTTGAAGAAATAGTAGCCACGGTTTCTCACAAAGTTTGCAATCTTGATCCTCTCTGTGGAAAGTGAATCGGTGCAATACCGTGACCCAGCCCGGAGATAGGTGCTTTTAGCGGATATTGAATCAATCATGTGGTTCAGATGACAGGTGTCCGGGAGCAGTTGCACGGAGTCGATAAGGTATTCCGGACCCGTTTCCACCTTATATAATATGCTTGCTTTTTTCTTATTCTTGCCCTGGATAAGTTCGTAGGAGGCGGAGCCTCTGAAATAGCCGTTGTTGTCCAGAATCTCATCGATCATTTTGGTGCGCACTTCCGGACGTACATCGCTGATCAAAACCGGTTCCGCAACCAGTTTTTCATAAATCCAGTGTCTGAATCCTTTCGGTGGATTGCTCCAGTTGTTATATACCCATAGTCCGAGTGGGAAGGGGTAGCGGATATATGGTGAGATCAGGCTGTTGTTTGGCGCAACATTTACCGCATCCTTCACATCTGATGCGAGACCGGGTGCCTGAGACACTCCTTTGGGCGTTTCAATCTGAATTTTCTTCACTCCGGTGTATAGAATCTCGTCATCAGCTATGCGTCTGGTGGTGGAGCATCCCGCAGCAATGAAAAGAATTATAATGGCGGTGAGTGTTGCCGATATTTTATTTAGATGTGTCCGGTGCATCAGTTACAGTGGTTGAAATCGGTGAGTTATCGGAGGTGGAGGTGTTTTTGCCGGTTATGGAGTTCTTGAGCCTGCCAGCCCAGCGGAACAGATCGCGGAATGAGTTGATTTTGCGGCGGAGCACAAAGCCTACGCCTGTCTGGGTGACTTCCCCTTCCAGAATACTCTCATATCCGGTGTGACGGAAGAGTCGCACATACATTGACCCGCTCTTGTTGAGCATATACTCGAATGCAATGTCATTGATGAGGTTCTGCGAGAAGTTTTCATCGGCGTTGGCATCAGTTGAGTAGTTGCCGCCTACAATGATCTTGAAGCGGTCGTTGAACAGGGTCTTGCTCACGCGGTAGCTGTAGCTTGTGGTCTGCTGCGAAACTCCGTCGGTGGTTTTGTCATACTGGTCTATGCCGAATGATATATCCACACCGCGAATATTGTTAGCCGCCCAAGAGTTGATCTGTGACTCAAGGAAAGAGTATAAGGGATTGCCGCTGAGATTTGTGCTTGCTTTGGTGCCGGGTCCGGAATAAACATTGTAGAGAAGCAGGTTCATAGCCTGATTTGCACGCTGATCGGGGCTCATGGAGGCAAGCTCATTCTGAACGGTTATATCATCGTTTGTAGAGAGGTCAAACGCCACATTCATATTGCTTAGGGTGTTCGTTATCCCAACACTCACATTAAAATCTATGATGCGCGAGTTCTGTCCCTGCTGCGTGACATTAGCCTTGAGTCTGTCAACAGCATGGATATTCAGAATCGGATTGAGCATATCACCGTTGAAAGAGATAAAGCTGCCTTCCTGGAAGTTGAAGAGTTTTTCGGACAGCATCGGTGGTGTGTATCGCACAAAGCCGCCGTTGATATTGAATCTGCCGGTGATTCTGCCGTCATTAAACGGATTCATAGAGTAATCAAGTGTGCCTTCACCGAGAATCGAGACTTTATTCTTGCCATCGGTTGAAAGATCCACATTTATAGTACTTCCCTGGGCTATTGTCAGCTCTGCCTCAAGGTTCATCGCCATAGGTGAATTGGTGAGTGTATCGGCAACCAGTGTGGCGGTAGTGTCGCTGAACTGGATGAACTTGACCATGTCGCCTGTAGTGTGTGAGGTGATGGCAGACTGAGCGTCAGACATTATATATGTTACATTGGTGCCGGGCAGCACTTTCAGTCTGGCATCTACATTCAGCAGTGACATTCCTCCTTTCACACTCGCATCCATATCAATGAATGCCTTGCCATAGACATCGGCTTTTTTCGGTCTGGTAGAATTTACAATCTGCATATTTCGCGCCTGCATATCAAGATTGATTTTTGCAGACGAGAGTTCAGTCATATCAACTGTGCCTGTCACCTTCAACGGATTTTTGTTTGCTGCGGTGATAGTGAATCCGTTGAATCTTACGATACTGCTATCCACAGGAATCTTGTCTTCGGAGAAAGTGAATTTTTGTCCGAGCATTCCGACATTCACAGCCGTGCTGTCAAAATCAATGTAGCCGTTGAACACCGGTCTGGCAAGGCTGCCTGTTATATCCATCTCTCCGTTGAGCATTCCTGAAAGCCGTGCATACTCCTTGGGGAGGAACGGATTGAGGATATGCAGAGGGAAGTGAATCATCGAGAAATCAAGGAGGAAGGGATGGAGTGAAGTGGTGTCGTTAAGCACACCTTTAGCGGTTATAACCTTTATGCTGTCAACAAGTAGGGATGCATCGGCATTGAGCACACCATCGGCACCTGCGAGAACATCCACTCCGATATTGAATGAACCTACACGGTCTTTGCCGTAGAACAGGTTGGAGAGTGACACGACTCCGTTGCCGGTGAGCTGATTGTCATTCCAATGAATTTTCATATCAGCGCCGAGATCACCTTTCATCGGAGGAGAGTAGGGCGAAATCGAGAGCCAGTCCTGAATATGTATGTCGGAAATTTTGATAAACAGATCTTCCTGCTCATCATCTTTGCCGTTGACATGCTCCGTATAGATTTTAATATAACTCTTGTCGCTCGAAGCCATAAGATTTGCATCGATGTGGCGGTTATAGTAG
>CAMWYV010000224.1 GCA_947178565.1 uncultured Porphyromonadaceae bacterium
ATATAATGAAGCGGATGTACCTGAAAGTGCATCCGCTTCTGTTATATAACTATTGGATAAATCGCTTCACTTGCCGCTGCCGTAAACAAGTAACGCAAGGCTGATAATAAGAAGTACCAGATTGGCGGTTTTCGTCTTCAGATTTCCTTCCCGGAGAACAGTTGCGCCATAGATGAATGGAACTATCACACTTCCGCGGCGTATCATAGACACAACTGAAATCATGGAGTCTTCAAGCGACAGGGAGTAGAAATACGCGAGATCGGCAATTGTGAGAAATAAAGAGATGAGGGGAATACTCCATCGCCATACAAATTTGGTGGATACTCCTGCGGTGTTAGGGCTGTTTTTGCGCAGAATGAATATTGTAATAGTCATAAGCAGACACTGATACAGTGAGTACCATCCCTGTACCTCAAGAGGCATATAGAGAGTAAGCAGATATTTGTCATAAAGACCGCTTACCGCACCGAGAGCAGCTGCTCCGATGCTCATCCATATCCATTTGGAGGAGCGAAATGAAAATCCGTCGCCGGCACCGGCTCGTGAGATCAGAAACAATGAGACAAAGCCGATAATAATACCGGTCCACTGTATCCAATTTAGTTTTTCACCGAAAATGAGTACAGCACCCACAAGCACCATTACCGGGCGGCTGGCGTTTATCGGTCCCTGAATAGTAAGGGGGAGATGCTTAATGGCAAAATATCCTAAAACCCACGAGCTTAGAACAATTCCGGCTTTAATCAGTATGCGCAGATGACCGAGTGCGTCATTGCCGAAGCCGAAGTTACCTTCACTAATTCCCGGCGCTATTGCCGGAAGCATAAGAATAGTGCCGAAAACAGTGTTAAGTAGAAGTACAATCAGTACATTGTTGGCGCGTACAGACATTTTCTTCATAATGTCGTAAACACCTAAGCATAGGGCTGACCCTATGGCGAGTAGGATCCACATTATCCGTACTTGCTGATTTTGCGGAGAGTCGGCTCGTCGATAATTTTTATAGTTCTTCCGTCAACAATCAGGATATGCTCGTTAACAAAGCTCGTGAGTGTGCGTATGGCATTACTCGTTGTCATATTGGATAGGTTGGCGAGGTCTTCACGCCCCATGTATATGCGCAAGGTAGTGCCGTCATCCTCATATCCGTAGTTGTCTTTAAGTACTATAAGAGCTTCGGCAAGACGACCTCTGATATGCTTTTGGGTAAGGTTGACGATTCGGGTATCCGCACTACCGAGATTGCGGGAAAGCTCGTGTATAAAGAACCATGCGAGGCGGCGGTTTCCGTCAATCATCTCTTCCACAACCTTCATAGGAATCGAGCCAAGAGTACTCTGCTCAATAGTTGCGGCTGTATGAACATACACTTCCTGGGCGAAATATGCTCTGTAGCCGAAATATTGCACCGGACGGATAAGGCGCGTAATCTGCTGACGACCGCCAACTCCGTCCTTATACAATTTAGCTTTGCCTTTGAGAAGACACCACAAAAATTCAGGCTCTTCTTTTTCGGCATATATTATCTGATTCTTATTGAGATTGTGAATCTTGAAATTATCGGTGATTTTACGCTTTTCATCCGGAGAAAGAATAGTCCATATCTCCGACAAATCATCTGCCATCACCTTTTCAAGCGCCAACTTTATCATATCTGTCTATCGTAAAACAATGTTGTGAAGCATAGTTTTGCGCAAAGATACGTATTTTATTGCAATAAAATACAAGGATATGCCATAAAGATACCTTCCGGCTTGATGCCATATTTATTCTGTTTCCCTAAAAGAATAGAGATATTTCCAGTTGTCCGGAGGATTAGGAGCGGAATCTGTTTTGAAGAATTCTCCTTTTCTGCCGAGATATTCCTCAGTGAGATAAAAATGACACATTCCGATGCCGCAGTCAAGCACAGATGCCGGACTCTTCGGTTTGTAGTAGAAGTGAACGGTATTGCCGGAAACAAGTGCTCTCCAAGGCTGGGAGTTGGTAGAGGAGGGTGCCAGCCTGAGCATCTCAAGGGGTTCGCCGAAATGACTGTGAGGATTTAACGGTTCTTTGAAATCATCCGTAAAAAACAGCTGTTCAAAAGGTTTACGCTTGTTGCTGCCCAAAGCCATGCGACCAAATTTTTCAAGCATTCTCTGTTTCTCCGGGATACCCACCGGGCATATTATCTTAAGAGCTTCACCATTGCGCCACACCTCGCCGCGATCAAAATCAGTGCCTTTGAAAGTGGCTGCAATCCAACAGGTGCCAAGTCCTATTTCAGTCGCTTTAAGAACGACCTTTTCAAACCGGTATCCGGCTGAAAGTGCAGATGCCTCATCAGATCCAATACCTAACAAAAAGAAATTGGTTGCACCTTTTATCATACCGTAAGTACTGGGCTTATAACCACCTTTTAGGTTGAACTCTTTCAGACGGATAGTGACATTCCCCCCAAATGGATCAGTGCTTGAGTTGATAGCCTCATTCAGTGTTTTATCATTGTCAGGTGAAAGAGGTTTACCATTAAAACTCCTCACCGAGCGCCGTTTTTTAATTGCTTCGATTATATTCATACTGTATAAACACTGTATAATATAAAAGAGTTCTATAAAAGGTTGTACACTCAACCATTTTAAGCCAGAGGTGTTATAGTGATGTATGAAGAGAAGAATAAAGAATATAGAAAGTCCCGCATTGGGATGTAAAGTTGGCAGAGCCTATCAGATTATGCTCAGCCAACTTGCATCAGCCTTGAGAGATGCCGGGCTGTCCATAACCACAAGCGAATACTTGATTCTGCGGGCTGTTTACAGTAGAGAAGGATTACAGCAATGCGAGATAGCCGATCTGGTGGGTAAGGACAAGGCGGCAGTGTGTAGATGTGTTGCTGAATTGGTAAGAAAAGGTTTGGTGGTTACTGAATCTGTCAGTCATAAATGTCTTAAAGTTTATCTTACCGAGAGTGCCCGGGAGTTAGAACCCGTGATAATGGAAGTGGCGCAGAAAAGGCATTCGGAACTCACGAAAATAACTACCCCCGCTGAACTTGAAATATTCACCAAAATACTTGACAGTATAATTAACTCTAAATAGATATTAAAGGAAAAACAACTATGATTACTCTTACAATTTGGTCAGACTTTGCTTG
>CAMWYV010000225.1 GCA_947178565.1 uncultured Porphyromonadaceae bacterium
GTTTACTCACAGCCCTTCGCCGTAACCAGGAGCTGCTACATCCACGTCATGGCTATCCGTCCTGGATTTGAGGAGAGTGTGCACACACATCTTGACATGACGCTCGTTGAGCCCGAACCGCAGATAAGCGGCTCACTCACTATCAGCCACCGCTTCGATGAGGATAACAACAAGTATTTTATCACCATCGAGCCTGATGATAAGTCTCTCGCCGAGGGTACATATACCATCCACTACACTACTGACGGTTCGGCTCCCACTTTAAACAGCACAGTTTACCACGGTGAGTTCCCCATGCCGAAAGAAGGTGGTATAGTATTGGCGATACTCAAGGAAGCGGCTAAGGAATATCCCGGTGCCGTGGCACAGCACAGCATCAGCTACATCCCCAGCGGAATCGAAGGCATCGGCTCTGACCGCGACGACTCTGCCGCTGTCAGTGTTGAAAACGGCAGCATCATCGCTCCCGAAGGCAGCGAGGTGTATGACCTCGCCGGACGCAGGGTTGCCTCCACCGCACTTCGTCCGGGCATATACATAGTCAGGGTGCCCGGAGCAAAGGCTGTGAAAGTCAAGGTTGACTGAATACCATTACAAACCATATCACTCGGGAGCGGAGAATTATTCTTCGCTCCCGAGTGCTTTTACGCCCCTTAAACACCTTAAAGACCACGTATTAAAAAAAATCACTATCTTTACGGTAGATTTATTCACCTTATATTCCATTCATGAAAAAAATCAAATTATTGGCTGTTGCGGCACTATGTATCGCCGCATCCGCTTGTTCAAAAAGAGGTGAGCTTACCGCAGACTACAATGTGGTGCCGCTCCCGCAGTCTATCGAACTAACCGGAGGTGACGGCTACAGGCTCACATCCTCGACCTCGATCGTTTACACCGAAGGAGACAGCGCGCTTCTCAACGACGCAAACCTCCTTGCCGGCTATCTCACTCAGATGACCGGACTGAAACCGGATGTCGCTCCGGGCGAACCGGGTGACGGCGTTATCGCGCTTCAGAGCAATCTTGAAAGCGAGAATCCCGAGGCATACACCCTCACAGTAACCGAGCACGGAATCACCGTCAACGGTGCTACCGCCGCCGGAACTTTCTACGGTATCCAGACTCTCCGCAAGGCAATCCCCGCCGCAGGAAACAACAATGTTCTCTTCCCTGCCGCCGTGATCAGCGACCAGCCGAGATTCGCATACCGCGGTGCCCACTTCGACGTGTCGCGTCACTTCTTCCCTGCCGACTCGATGAAGAGCTTCATCGATATGCTGGCACTCCATAATATAAATACCCTGCATTGGCATATCACCGACGACCAGGGCTGGAGAATAGAAATCAAGAGCCGTCCCGGACTCACCGAGAAAGGCTCCAAGCGCGGAGGCACCGTTATCGGTCACAATTCCGGCGTTTATGACAGCATTCCCTACGAAGGCTTCTACACTCAGGAAGAGGCTCGCGAGATCGTGAAGTATGCGGCTGACCGCCACATCACGGTAGTGCCTGAAATCGACCTTCCCGGTCATATGCTCGGCGCTCTCACCGCTTATCCGGAACTCGGTTGCACAGGCGGTCCGTACGAAGTGTGGCAGCAGTGGGGCGTGAGCGAGGATGTGCTCTGCGCCGGCAACGACTCCACCTATAAATTTATCGATGACGTGCTCGCTGAGATAGTCGATATTTTCCCCAGCGAATACATCCATGTAGGTGGTGACGAATGTCCCAAAACCCGTTGGAAAGAATGCCCCAAATGTCAGGCTAAGATAAAGGAACTTGGACTCAAAGGCGATGAGCACGGCACACCGGAAGAGAAGCTGCAGAGCCATGTGATTCACCATGCAAGCGACTTCCTCGCCTCCAAAGGCAGAAAGATGATCGGTTGGGACGAAACCCTTGAAGGCGGACTTGCCCCCGGCGCTATCGTAATGTCATGGCGCGGTGAAAAAGGGGGTATTGAAGCTGCTAAGAAAGGTCACGACGTCATCATGACCCCGAACAACTACCTCTACTTCGACTATTACCAGACTCTCGACCGCGAGAATGAGCCGGAAGCTATCGGCGGATATGTGCCGGTGCAGCGTGTGTATGACTACGAGCCTCTGCCCGATGCGCTCACTCCCGAGGAAGCGAAACATATAATAGGTGTTCAATCCAACCTGTGGACCGAATATATTCCCACATTCGCCCAGGCACAGTATATGGAGCTTCCACGCCTTGCCGCTCTCGCCGAGGTGCAGTGGAGCAACGCGCCGAAGGACTACAAGGCGTTCTCCAAGCGCGTGAGAAATATGATGAAGCACTATGAGGCTAACGGATATAACTACGCCAAGCATATGTTTGACGTTGCCGGAACAATTACTCCGGATCTTGAAAACGGCACGATAACACTGACTCTTCAGACTATCGACGACGCTCCGATCCACTATACTCTGGACGGCAGCGAACCCACCGCGGAATCTCCCGTTTATACCGAGCCGGTAGTACTCAGGGAATCAGCCGAAATCAAGGCGGCGGCAATCCGTCCTGAAGGGGCAAGCAGAACATATACCAACAGCGTGAGCTTCAACAAAGCGACCGCTCATCCGGTAACCCTCGTCAACGCTCCCCATCCGAGCTATGCAGCCCAGGGAGGTGTGACCCTTGTTGACGGCAAATTCGGCACCACCAGTTTCAATAACGGTGACTGGGTAGGCTTTGCGGGCAACGATCTCGTTGCGGAAATCAATCTCGAAGGTGAACAGGAGATAAGCAGCGTAGGTCTCCGCACCAATGTTGACACCCAGTCATGGATTTTTGACGCACGCGAGATCGAAGTGGCTGTCAGCGCCGACGGAAAGAGCTATACTACAGTAGCAACTGAAAGCTATCCTGAAATGACTGCCGAGAAATCGGAGATTGCCAAGCATGAACTGAAATTCGCTCCTGTGAAAGCTCAGTATGTGCGCATCACCGTCAAGCCGGAGAACAATATTCCCGCATGGCACGGCGGCGCCGGTCATAGAGGATTCGTTTTTGTCGATGAGCTGATTGTGGATTAACAGTTATACTTCATGAATCATACAGAGGGCGCGCACCGCTTGGATGCGCGCCCTCCTTATTTATAAATCTTATAT
>CAMWYV010000226.1 GCA_947178565.1 uncultured Porphyromonadaceae bacterium
GCTTAATGGTAGCATTTTTCTTCGTGCCTTTCGGCTACGGCATCGACACAATAAAACCATCCAACGCGGTTATCGAGCAAGGTCTGACAGGTCTCAACCAGGGGCTCAGCCTCATCCTCCCGGTATCACTGTCACTTCTCACGATGCTTATAGCGATTTTCTCATTCAAGTCACTCTCCGGTCAGAAAGCCCTCATTGTGCTCTCCGCACTCCTCATCGGTGCCTGCATAGGTGTGGTAATCTACTACCTCACTGCCGGATATTCCGATACCAATCCTGATGTGGCAATCCGCACAGTATGGGGTGGCGGCGGTCTACTTCTGATAGCGGCAGAAATCGCACTGTTCGGAGCATATCGCGGTGTGAGCCACGACCAGAAGCTCCTGCGCTCTTACGACCGGATCCGCTAAGGACTGCCTTAAAAGCTATCTGTCACTCTCTGAAATACACTCGTTTAACGCGGGTGGACACGGATGTGAGAATCTCATAGGGAATCGTGCCGAGCGCATCGGATAGTTCCGACACATGGACATTATCACCAAAAATCTCTACACGGTCGCCGACTTCACAGTCGGCGTCTGTCACATCTACCATACAGGCATCCATGCAGATGTTTCCCACTGTCGGGCAACGTGTGCCGTTAATCCACACTTTCATCACTCCGTTGCCCAGATGACGGTCAATGCCGTCGGCATAGCCCACCGGCAGAGTGGCGATGCGCGATGGTCGGTCAAGAGTGCCCTTGTTGCCGTAGCCGATTTTGGTACCCGCCTGCCACTCCTTGATCGAGATAATGACAGTGTGGAGCGAAGACACCTGCTTGAGAGCATCCTCCGAGCCGTCGTTCAGCACAGGGATACCGTACAATCCTATTCCGAGACGCACCATATCATACTGATACTGCGGGAAACGGATAATGCCTGCAGAGTTGAGGATATGGCGCATAATCCGGTGGTTGAACTCCTGCTCGATTGTAGTGCACCAGCGGTCGAAGGTGGTGAGCTGCATCATCGTATAGTCATTTAGATCCGGGCAGTCGGCAGTCGCCAGATGGCTGAAAAGCGACATCGGCTTTACCGCTTTCTGGTGCTTGAGCAGCGAGATAAGTTCGGGCAGGTCATTCTCTGTAAATCCGAGACGATGCATACCGGTGTCAAGCTTGATATGCACGGGGTAATCTATCATGCCGTATTTCTCTCCTTCCGCAATTATTTCGCGCAGAATATCAAAGCTATATATCTCCGGTTCAAGATTGTAGGCAAACATTGTCTTATAATTCACCACTCTGGGATTGAGCACCATGATGGGCATGGTAATTCCAGCCTGACGGAGACCGACACCTTCGTCAAGCACCGCCACGGCAAGGTATGCCGCTCCCTGACTCTGGAGCGTCTTGGCAAGTTCGAACGACCCCGCGCCATAACCGGACGCCTTGACCATGGCGATTATGCCTGTGGTAGGCCGTAGCATAGCGCGGAACGTATTAAAATTGCTCACCATCGAATCGAGATTCACTTCAAGCACTGTTTCATGACGGCGTGCCTCAAGCATCTCCGCTATCAGATCGAAATGAAATTGAGCGGCTCCTTTTACAAGCACCAGTTCTCTCTCGAAATCACCGGCACTCATCTCTGCAAGGAAAGAGGAAGTTGACGGAAAGAAACGGCTGTCGGCAGGGAAGAATCGGCTGTGGCGGCTGATCTCCTCACCGATGCCTATAACGCGCTCTATACCCTTGTTTGCTAGCAACTTCGCCACCTCCTTGTAGAGGCGTGCCGGCTCAAGGGTTTCATGCATCACATCACTGATAATCGCTGTGGTGGAGCGTGAACGGGTGCGACGCCGAGCCATAAAGTCAAGCGCCGGGGCAAGCGAATTTAAATCGGAGGTATATGCATCGTAGATAATCAGACTATTGTTCACCCCCTCCATCACCTGGATTCTCGTGCCGACCGGCGACAGGATTTCCATTCTCGCCGCTGTGACATCTGCGGGGCGATTGAGATATAGCATTACGGCAAGACAGTGAATAGCATTCTGAATATCAGCCTCGGAAGTGAAAGGAATAGTCACAGAACCATCTTTTCTGAGGTATGAATAATCTATGCGCGTGTTCTCCCTGTGCCGGGTAATGGTAGAGATGAAAAGCGGACGGTCACTATCTACCGTGGACCAGGCTATCTCCTTTGCCGGAATGCAGGCCTCGGCAACCGCCTCACTTATAATAGGGTCATCTCCGCAATAGATAATGCAGTCACAGTCGCGGAGCAGAATAACCTTTTCGGCGCATTTCACTCTGTCAGAGCTGAAACCATCGGTGTGCTCCGAGCCGATGTTGGTTATGATTCCGATATTTGGCTTGATGATTGTCTGAAGAGCGGTCATTTCATCCGGCAGAGAGATTCCCGCCTCGAAAATGCCGAGAGTGGTATCCTCATTCATTTCCCAGATGGACAAAGGCACACCGATCTGCGAATTATAGCTTCGCGGACTGCGCACAATGTTGAAATCATCGGCAAGAAGCTGATACAACCACTCCTTGACGGTGGTTTTGCCACGGCTACCGGTTATACCTATGACCGGTGCATCAAACCGTTTGCGGTGAGTGCGTGCGATTGTCTGCAAGGCGCGCACAACATCCTTGACAATAAATATATTGGCATCGCTCACCTCTCTCATATCATCCGGCAGGTAGCGTGCCACAAAATTTCTCACACCTCTGTCATATAGCTCACGCATATAGCGGTGACCGTCATTATTGCGCGTTTCAAGTGCGAAGAAAAGCGTGCGCTCCGGAAATGTCAGTGAGCGGCTGTCGGTGAGCAATACGGAAATTTCATCTTTATGGTTGACCTTTGCGGTAGTTTTAATTATCTCCGCTATCTCTTCAACTGTATATGTCATCGGGGTAAAATTTTGTTTACTGCTTCGGTTAATTCGGGATATTCGGCAATAAGCCTTCCGGCTATGTCACGAGTTTGCTTTTCAAACCGTTCATCGGGCTGACCTGACAACGACCTGTGAGCCAGCCGAGCTGACAATCTGCGGCATCGGTCAGATATTTCAACGGTGCGGATGTCAAAAAACGATTCTGAGAAGATTGAGTAAATATAAT
>CAMWYV010000227.1 GCA_947178565.1 uncultured Porphyromonadaceae bacterium
TAGATCGCCTGCAGAGAATTACAGGTTACCTTGTCGGCACAACCGACAGATGGAATAACGCGAAATTGTCAGAACTAAATGACCGTGTGGTTCACAAATGAGTCTTCGGGTTCTTGACATAATTGAAGGTACAACAGTGGACGGTCCGGGTTTCCGGACCGCCATCTATTTTGCAGGCTGCCATCATCAGTGCGCCGGATGTCATAACCCGGAATCATGGGACTTTAACGGTGGAAAATACATAAGTATTGAATCACTTATGGAAATTATTGAGGTCAATGATATGGATGTAAGCCTCAGTGGTGGTGATCCGGTTTATCAGATTGATGAAATAATAGCTCTGTGTAAGAAAATCCGGTCGATAGGCAAGACCGTGTGGCTTTACACCGGTTTTCTTTTTGAAGAAATCCTCAATATGCCACGCGGCAGAGAGTTACTTGAAAATCTTGATGTATTAGTTGACGGACCTTTTATTGAATCACTAAGAGATACCAACCTGCTGTTTCGAGGCTCAGCAAACCAGCGAATAATTGTGTGCCATGAATCTACGCCTGAGAATATTATCCTCTGGTCTTCAGATTTTTAATACTGTAAGTAAATAAAGGGCACTATCTCACTACTTCTCACCTGAATTATTACCAAAATAATTATAGCAAGAATAATTGCCTGAAATATAAGCGGCATAGCTATATATGCACTCTTGAGCTTATGGGTCCAACGTTCAGGAGCAAAATGCATAAGATACGCGCCGACTATGGCAATTACAATCATCAGATAACCTTCGATAAATTGCGGAGCTACAGAGATGTGGAAGTTATGGAAAATCTGATTCGCCATATCGCGCACTGTTTCAAGTGACCTTGCGCGGAAAAACACAAAACTAATGGCTATAAGGTTGAATGTAAGGAAAATGTTTGCGATAACACGCCATCTTGATTTTTCTTTCTTTATCTCTTCAGCCTTATCCACAGCTTTTTTACCGAATACTCCTTTTAACTCTTTATGACCGATAAGAAATATGCCCTGCAGTCCGCCCCATATAAGATACATCCATGACGCACCGTGCCATAGACCTCCGATCAGCATGGTATTCATCTGATTCATATTCCGGCGGGTCTTTGAACAGCGGTTACCACCCATAGGAATATATACATAGTCTCTCAGCCAGGTAGATAATGATATATGCCACCTGCGCCAGAACTCCGTGGGACTCTGCGATTTGAACGGAGAGCGGAAATTATCAAGAAAACGGTAACCCAGGAGTAACGCTATACCTATTGCCATATCGCTATAGCCGGAAAAATCGCAATATAGTTGAATAGTAAATCCATACATACCCATCAGATTCTCGAAACCACTGTATAGAGACGGATTATCAAAAATTCGATCAACGAAATTCTGACTGATGTAATCTGCAACTATTACCTTTTTTACAAGACCTATAATAATCAAAAAAATACCTTCCCCCACCATTAGCCTTGAAGCTTCCGGATTCAGTTTAACCTGCGGAAGCATATCCTTGGCTCTTACTACTGGCCCTGCAAGGAGCGGAGGGAAGAAAGTGAGGTAGAATGTATATGCGAGGAAATCAGTACATGGCTCAATTTCACGGCGATAAATATCAACTATATAGCTTATCGACCTGAATGTGAAGAAAGAAATACCCGCGGGAAGAATAATATCCATGGCGTCAAATTCCTGTCCGCTGAAATTAGCTATAGTACCGAGCAACAGATTGAAATATTTGAAGTAAACCAACATTCCAACATTTATGACCACATTCACCGCAACTATCAGCCTCCGCACCCAGTTTCGTTTTGCTGAGCCCATAAGAATACCGAGAACATAATCACTCACACATACTCCAAGGAGTATAAAACAGTATTCGGCGGAAGATTTATAGTAGAAATATAGGGAGAAAAGAATTACGAATATGAGTTTGAGCCACTTGCATTTTCTTAATATACGGTAGATTATGATAAATCCTACGAACAGGAGTAAAAACAGACCTGTATTAAATAGCAAGGGACTGGAGGCATCGAATTTCAATACCTGCCATACTTTATCTATATCGAATCCGGAGAAAAAGCCGATTATTTTATCCATCTTTATTTCTTGGGCATTAATGCGTTAATAATTGCCTCATACATAAGCTTTCCTGCTATCTTATAGCCTGAAGATGTGTGATGTACCTTATCTCCGCTATAAAGATCCATGTTAATCCATTGGATGGATGCTCCGGTGCCTCCCGCAATATCATACCAGTCGTATGTGGCTATATTTTTTTCTCTGCCATACCGCAAAATCTCGTTGCGTATAGGCAAGATGTTTGTATTCACAGTATAACTTTTCACGCGCCGTACTCTCCGCCCGGTGCCAGTGCGGCGCACAACGCTTTTCTGACACTCCATAGGAGTGACAAGCAATATTTCGGCATCCGGATTATTTTTTTTGATTGATGTCACGAAATTATTCAGATTGCGGCGGAATTCAAGTATATCCAGTCTTCCAAACGCTTCATTTGCACCAAGCGATACAATAATAAGATTCGGTGAAAGGTCTTTGATGCCTGTGGATGTTTTTTCAAGCCGGTTATATGCATAGTAAGTTGCTCCGTTATTACCTATTGCATGGTAAATCAATCCGGGGCGTTCATTAGTCACAGATGCGCAGAAAAAAGTAAAACCGCGTGAGGTTTCAAAAGTTATGTCTGCTACAGTAAGTGACTGCCAGAGAGATATATCAACATATCCCGTGCTTGACTTAACCTTATATGGCACCGGCATTCCATACTCATTTGCCACACCTGTAACAATGAGCTGCCCTTCATAAAAAAGACGTATGGATGTAAACGGATTATAACTTTCCTCGCCGTCAGCGGTATAAATTCGCAGATTTCCTCTGTTTCCTACAAGTGTCAGAGAAGTACCGTTAAAACCCATTGAATGATTCCATGGCGGACGCATCACTTTCTCAGACTGCCATCGGCTTCCACTTTCTATCGCATAGTCGGTAGGCTGGTTGGTACCGGAAAGTCTCAGCGGAGACAAAAGCCCTCTACCGGCGTTACCAAAATCCAGCTGAAGCAGCTCT
>CAMWYV010000228.1 GCA_947178565.1 uncultured Porphyromonadaceae bacterium
TCCTCAGGCAATCATGGATATTGTTGACCTTATGGACAAAAACAATATCGGTTATTGCTCTGTCAACCATAACCGCAACCGCTGTATGGAATGCGGATATGGTTCACGGAACAGTAACCGATGTTGTTCTTATCCATCAGGTCAACAATATCTGCGATAGCTTTGGGATTATGTGTCGCATCACCGTCAATCTCCACATAGAAAATATGTCCTCCCCCGGTGAGTTCGTGATATGGAGCTTCAACTTCGGCTTTGTGCTTTGGAGAGCATTTGTAATATACAGGCACATGATTTGAGTTGGTGTAATAGATTTTGTCAGTGACACCGGGAATAATTCCGAAACTCTTTCTGTCCTTGGAAGTGAATTTTCCACTAAGTCCTTCTGCGGGAGTGGCAAGAACCGAGAAGTTGTGACCGTATTTTTCGCTGAATTCGTTCACTCTGCTGCGCATATGACTTACAATCTTGAGACCGAGAGCCTGTGCTTCCTCGCTTTCTCCGTGATGTTTGCCGGTTAGGGCAATCAAACATTCCGCAAGACCGATGAAACCGATACCGAGTGTTCCCTGATTGATTACACTTTCAATAGTTTGCCCCGGAGTGAGGTTCTCGCATCCGTTCCAAAGGCGTGACATAAGCACTGTGAACTGTTTGGCGAGCGCGGTCTTCTGAAAGTTGAAGCGTTCACAAAGCTGTCGTGCCGCAATATCAAGAACTTTGTCAAGGATACTCATGAACTTGGCGATTCTCTCTTCCTGATCCTTAATCATCATACACTCAATAGCTATGCGTACAATATTGATAGTGGTGAAGCTTAGATTACCGCGACCGATTGAAGTCTTCTCACCGTAGCGGTTTTCAAACACACGTGTGCGACACCCCATTGTGGCAACCTCATATTTATATCTTTGGGGATCATCTTCGCGCCATTTATCATGTTGATTATATGTCGCGTCAAGATTTACGAAGTTAGGGAAGAAGCGGCGTGCCGTGACCTTGCAGGCAAGTTTGTAAAGGTCATAATTACGGTCAGACGGCAGATAGCTTACCCCACGTTTCTTTTTCCAGATCTGAATCGGGAAAATGGCGGTCGCTCCGTTGCCTACACCTTCGAAAGTTGAATTGAGTAACTCGCGGATAATACATCTGCCTTCGGCTGAAGTGTCAGTACCATAGTTTATCGAGCTAAATACAACCTGATTTCCGCCACGTGAGTGGATGGTGTTCATGTTATGGATAAATGCTTCCATTGACTGATGCACTCTCTCTACCGTACGGTTGATCGCGTGCTGCACGTATCTCTCGTCACCCTCAAGTCCTTCTAGAGATTTAACCTCATAATCGGCTATAAATGTATTATATAGATGTGAGAGATCTTTACCCTCAATTTTTTCAATGGTCTTGATTTCCTCAATATATGAGGAGCGCACGTATGGAGCGAGGTAGAAGTCAAATGCCGGAATTGCCTGACCGCCGTGCATTTCATTCTGTGCCGTTTCAAGTGAAATGCAGGCGATTATGCTTGCTGTTTCAATGCGCTTGGCAGGACGTGATTCACCGTGCCCGGCTGAGAATCCAAATTTGAGAATCTTGTCGAGAGGATGCTGCACACAGGTGAGACTCTTGGTGGGGTAATAGTCCTTGTCATGAATATGAAGGTAACCATGTTTCACTGCATCTCGCACCTCCTGCGACAAAAGGTAATCATCAACAAACGGTTTGGTGGTTTCACTCGCAAATTTCATCATCATACCGGCAGGGGAGTCGGTGTTCATGTTTGCGTTCTCGCGGGTAATGTCATTGTTTTTCGCCTCTATGATTTCAAGAAACATATCGCGTGTTTTGGCACGGCGGGCAATGCTTCGCTGGTCTCGGTAGGCTATATAACGCTTTGCTACTTCCTGACGCGGGCTGTTCATCAGTTCCACCTCCACTCTGTCCTGAATCTCTTCCACACTCATACGTTCATTACCTGTAATGCCGATTTTGTCAGCGATTTTCTGAATGAGTGCTTCATCTTCGCCTCGCTCGGTCTGGAGCATGGCTTTGCGGATAGCAGCTTTGATTTTTTCTTCGTTATAGCCTACAACTCTACCGTCACGCTTTACAACTACTTGTATCATAGGAGAAAAGAATATTGATGATTGATTGGGTTGATTTGATGGGTGCAAATTTATGAAATCTTATCGTTTACGGCAATGATGTGTGCATAAAATTTGATGTTAATTTTTCTTTTGGGAAACTTTAGAATTGTTTGAATTGTGTAATGTGCTGGTAATCAATAGTTGTTGCTTGTATTTTGGGAAACTTTGTATGGTGTTTTGGTTTGTGTGATTTGTCAAATTAGTATTTGTTCGAATAATGTGGTTGTCCTGCCATATCGTGTGGTCGGATTTGCAAGTGCAATAAATTTTAAGCCGTATAATTTTGCGGCATAAGCTAAAATGTATATATGGAGTGGAAAGAGTAATACAGTTTGTGGTGAATTTATAATCGCTTTTCAAAGGCTTTCCGGCGCCCACTTTCATACATTACCTCTCCACAGTATGTGAAGCCGAGTTTATTCAATAGTCCTAACATGTGATAGTTGTCGAAGTTAGTGTCGATTTTAAAACTATAAATATCGCAATCTTTAGCGTAATTCTCGATAGTTTCCATAAAAATACGTCCGAGTCCTGTCCCTTTCCTGTCTTTTCGCACAGCCAAGCGATGAACCACCACATAGCGGTCATAGGAAAGCCAATTTCCCTCAATGTTATTGTATGCAGGTTCGCCATCGAACATCACCGCGCAGTATCCCACGATTTCTTTGTCATCCTCTAATACATATCCCACCCCTCTTTCAACGTCTGCGCGAACATGAACTTCCGTAGGATAGGAATGGGTCCACTGATGCTTGCCCTCATCTAGCATTTGCTGAGCAGCTTGTTTTAAAATAATGGAAGCCGCATTGATATCCTCAGACAACGCCCTTCTGAAGTGCAGCTTTTTGATCATATCTTTCATTTATGTAATATTTACGGCAAAAATAACTCAACAGGATGTATTTATGGTAATGTATTTTATAT
>CAMWYV010000229.1 GCA_947178565.1 uncultured Porphyromonadaceae bacterium
GGAATTGAGCGAATCTCAAACCGGCGTGCTTGTCTTTGACGCCTTCGCGCATGAATGATACATCGCTGATGACTCCCAGCATATTGTTGCCATACTTCTTGTAAAGCGCCATAGCCTCTTCATAGTCCCTGGCAAGCATCACTTTGGGTCTTCCTCTCATTCTGAGCATCTGTTCGTGCTTGTTGAGCGCTTCTGTTGAACTCTCAAGTGACTGCTTGAGCAGTTTTTTATAGATAGTCGGAAGCACGGAACTGTAGAATCTCACCGAGTCCTCCACGAGGAGAATCATCTGTACTCCAACCTCGTTGATGTCTTTGTCGGCATTTAGTTTGTCTTCAAGAAGCTTGATGATAGCGAGGAGCAGGTCAACGTTTCCGAGCCAACTGAAAACATAATCGATTCCGGTAAAGTCTTCATTGGCGAGTCGTCGCGACACCTCTTTTGAGAATGGTGTGAGAACGACGATAGGAATGTCGGGATGCACATCCTTGATTTTTCTCGCTCCTACAAAGGTTTCGCTCACATCCATTCCCGGCATCATAATCACCAGATCAAAATGTTTCTGCTCCATAGCCTGAAGTGCTTCGGCAGCATCTGATACCTGACTGATGCGGGGAGGTGAACTGAGGTTAAGAGCCACGTATTCAAAATACAGCTGCTCCTCAATGCGTCCGTCCTCCTCCATCATGAAAGCGTCGTAGGTAGAGGCGACGAGCAAAACATTGAATATTCGCCGCTGCATGAGATCCTTGAATGCAGTATCTTTAAGATATAGCTGGCTTAGTGCATCCTCGTTCATTGCAGAAAGTGATAACCGGGTTATGTTTATTTGGCAAAGTTACGTTTTTGTGCGGAAAAAACATAAAAAACGCGGACTGAAAAAATCAGCCCGCGCAATGTATTTCAAATGTAGGTTCAATCTCCGATTTCCGTGAGGTATCTCTCTGCATCAAGAGCTGCCTTACAGCCGCTTCCGGCAGCAGTTATAGCCTGGCGGTAGCGTGGGTCGGCAACATCTCCGGCTGCAAACACTCCGGGTATATTGGTGAGGCTTGTATGACCTTCGGTGACAATGTATCCGGCTTCGTCAAGATGCACTTTGTCCTTTACGAGCGAGGTGTTAGGTGTGTGACCGATAGCAAGGAAGAACCCGTCAAGCGGCAGACGGTATTCGCGCTCTTTGTCAGTGCCCTTGTGCTCAACGAGTACAGCCCCTTCAAGCCCGTCCTCACCGAAGAGCCCGACAGTATATGTGTTGAACAGAACCTCTATATTCTCTTTCTCCATAACTCTCTTCTGCATCACTTTAGATGCTCTCAGATAGTCTTTGCGCACAATCATGTAAACCTGAGCAGCAATATTGCTTAGGTAGAGGGCTTCTTCGCAGGCGGTATCTCCGCCACCTACAACAGCCACCTTGCGCTTACGGTAGAAGAATCCGTCGCATGTTGCGCAAGCGCTCACGCCGAGACCTTTATACTTGTCTTCGTCGGGTATTCCGAGATATTTGGCTGTTGCTCCGGTGCTGATGATAACTGTTTCCGCTATGATTTCATGACCGTCTTCCGCAACTGCCTTGAACGGTCGGGTTGAGAGATCAAGCGAGGTGATGATGCCGTCGCGCACATCCGCTCCAAAGCGGATAGCCTGTTTCTTGAGGTCTTCCATCATCTCCGTGCCTGTGACTCCGTTATGGTAGCCGGGGAAGTTTTCCACTTCTGTTGTTGTTGTGAGTTGACCTCCGGGCTGGTGTCCGACATACATCACGGGGTTAAGATTGGCACGGGATGTATATATTGCGGCTGTATAGCCGGCTGGTCCCGAGCCGATTATAAGGCATTTTGTGTTGGTAGGTTCCATAATTGTTATGATTTAATTCAGTTGTTTTTTATCTCAAGTCTATAATCTCCGCATCGGGATGCAGATTCCTGTGATATGTAAAAACATTCGCGGGCAATGCCGCTCCGTATTTCAGTGAAGTAATTGCGATTGATACCGTCTCTGCTGATTTCAGGCGCAAATTTACCTGAACCGGGGCAAGAGTGGTGGCATTAAGACTGATATCTGCGGTTGAAATGTCTGATTTGACAGATTTGGCGGTTAGGCGAATGTTTTTATTGCCTTTTGTTGCGGGCAGCATGGACGCGGTGTAATCTGAAGAAAAATAATCCATCACACTGAGCGGATTAACTTGACCAAGTTCCTCAGGTGTAGGCTCGGTGAGATTCACTTCTCCGGTGCGCGGAGAGTATGTCCACTGATTTTTGCCGTCAAACCACACTTCCAAATCGGGTGATTTGATGACGAAGCGGTTGCCTGACATAGTGAGTGAAGCGTTTGATGCCGATCCTTGGGCTGAAATGCGACAGGTTGCCGCTATGCTTTTAGCCGAGCGCAACTTAGCGGCGGCATCTTTCAGCAGCAACCGAGCATTGTCGGCGGCACTGCAAGCCAATGTCGTAAAAATAATGCTGCAAAATAGATATATCAGTTTTTTCATATCGCTATTATAACAACCGAGGGCGCTTACTTGTTGGAACCGGAATTTCTCAGATATTCTTCAAACGTCATGAGATCCATGAGCACCTGACGCGGTTTACCTCCTTGAGGAGGACCGACCACTCCCGCAATTTCAAGCTGGTCCATGATTTTGCCGGCACGTGGATAGCCGATATTGAATTTGCGCTGAAGATTTGACGCGGAGCCCATATTTGATTCAATGACGAGGCGGCCGCCTTCTTCAAATAGCGGGTCACGGTCGGTGAGGTTGCCACCTTTACCACCTCCTTCGGCTCCTGCCGGAACGAATTCCGGCAGATCATAGGGTCGGTCATAGCCTATCTGGTCGGCGATAGAATCACAGATCGCTTTCACTTCGTCGGTATCGATGAAGGCGCACTGCACACGCTCAAGCACTCCATCTTTGGAGAAAATCATATCTCCCTTGCCTACAAGCTGCTCTGCGCCGGTGCGGTCAAGGATGGTTCTTGAATCAACGCTCTGGATAGTCCGGAAAGCGATACGACCGGGAATATTGGTTTTGATTCCGCCGGTGATTACATTCACC
>CAMWYV010000230.1 GCA_947178565.1 uncultured Porphyromonadaceae bacterium
CACTGGCACTTTTTCTTTAGCCACTTTCGCGAGAAAATCGGCATTTTTAGTCGGGTCTTCTACCACATCGGTTACATAGAGCAAAATATCGGCATCAGTCAGCGCTCCCTCGGAGTATCCGAGCATACTTTCCTGAAGTTTGTATTTAGGAGCAAGCACTCCGGGAGTATCAGAAAAAACTATCTGATATTCCGGTGTATTTACAATACCCATTATACGATGACGGGTAGTTTGCGCCTTTGATGTTATTATACTTACTCTCTCACCAACGAGATCGTTCATCAGAGTTGATTTTCCAACATTAGGATTGCCGACAATATTAACAAAACCGGCTTTATGTTTTTCTGCCATATTCTTAGTTATTAAATGTTGTTTTATAATAAAACAAAAATAGCACCATAAAAGATGCTATTTCAGTAATATTTTTTCAGAATTGACGGTGTGAGGAAATCAAAGATCCCAGATGAGATACATGGCTCCCCAGGTGAATCCGGCACCGAATGCAGTGAGAATCAGCTTATCACCTTTTTTCAGCTTGGATTTGTATTCGTCAAGACACAGAGGAATTGAAGCGGCACTCGTGTTACCGTAATGCTCGATATTCACAAGCACTTTCTCATGTGCTATCCCTGCACGCTGACTCACAGCCTCAATAATTCTCAGATTAGCCTGATGAGGGATGAGATAATCTACCTCCTCCATTGTGAGATTATTCCTGCGGGCGATATCAAGTGAACTTTCAAGCATATCGGTAACGGCATGCTTGTAAACATATCTGCCATCCTGGAAAATGTAGTGATCACCAGCATCGACCGTTTCGTGTGAGGCAGGAAGAACAGAACCTCCGGCTCTCATTAGAAGATGATCTCTACCATCACCGTCCACATGGAACACAGCGTCAATAACACCGGTATGCTCTTCAGTGGGTTCAACAAGCACTGCCGCGGCACCGTCACCGAAGAGAGGACAAGTGCTTCTGTCGGAATAATTTACCATAGAGGACATTTTCTCGGCAGCAACTACCACCACTTTTTTGCGAATACCAGCCTTAACATAAGCGGCGGCATCTTCGAGAGCTACAATAAATCCCGCACATGCAGCCTGAATATCATAGGCATAAGCGTTTTTCAGTCCACAACCGTGGCAGATAACGCTACCGGTAGAAGGGAAACGATAGTCAGGGTTAGACGTAGCACAAATGAGGAGCTCCACATCTTCGGGTGCTGTTCCGGTTGATTCAAGTAATTTTTCCACAGCTTTCGCTCCGAGGAAAGATGAGCCAGCTCCATCTTGCTTGAGAATTCTGCGCTCTTTGATTCCAACACGGGTGGTAATCCACTCGTCATTGGTATCCACCATTTTTGAGAGCATCTCGTTATCGAGCACATCATCGGGTACATAAGAGGCTATGCCTGATATTCTCGCGTGTAACATACAGTATGTCGGTTGAGTAATTAGTTAATGAAAAAATTCTCCCAAACCGGCTGAGCCATTAAATTCGGGAGAAGTTTATTTTTTACGCCCCCAATTGGGGTAGCGAAGGCTATTAAACAGCGGCAGGCTTTTCAATAGCTATTTTACCACGATAGTATCCGCATTCACCACAAACAGTGTGGTAGATATGCCATGAGCCACAGTGGGGGCAGAGTGCGAGTGTGGGGGCAACAGCCTTGTCGTGTGTGCGACGCTTCGCTGTACGTGTCTTAGATTGTTTTCGTTTAGGATGTGCCATTGTGTTATAATTCTTTAGTTATATTATTTCAATTTAATCGTTTGAATCGTTGCCTGAAGCTAAATTTTTAAGAGCATCCCATCTTGGATCAGTCTGCTGTTCCACCGCATCGTCCATAGAATCCATCTCTTCAATGAGCTGGTTCTGGAGGTCAGCATCCTCACCGGTAGCTGCTCCTGCACGGTGCTTTTTGAGCATAGCGCTCATCTGGCGGTTACATTTGCCGAGAGGGTGAACATGCTTGATCGGTATAGCGAGAACCACGGTATCATAAATCATGTATGCGACATTTAGATAGTTGTCGCTTTCAGGTATAACAAGGAGATCTTCTGAATCATCATTATAGTCCTCGCCATACTTCACATTGATATGATATGTTGTGTCAATGGGAAATTCAAGGTCATCAAGACATCTATCACAAATCAATGTGACGATACCTTCTACTGCAAAGTCAAGTAAATAAACATCACTCTTGTATTCCACGGTAAGAGTGACATTAAGATCCGCGTCATGAACATCTTCGCTCTCCATATTGGTGAAGAACGTTTTACCCAAATGATACTCAAAAGTATGAGTTCCGGGCGTCATCGTTTTAAGCGGCAACTTGTATTCCGTAAACTTTCCCACAGCGGATACTTATTAAAAACTTCGCAAAGATAGGTATAATCTTCCGACTGACAAAAAAACTAATCCTGGGATATCCCTGCCTGAATCTCCGCACGCTTGAGATATTTTTCAAGATCCAAGCCGTTTGTGGGAGCAAACTGAGGATATTCGTCAATGATTTCCTTATAAAGGGCAGCCTCAGCCTTATAGTTTTTAAGCTCACGCTGAACTGTAGCCTCTTTCATAAGGAACAGAGGAGTATAGTATGGATTATTATCTGAAATCTTAGCAGCCTTACGGAAACATCCGAGTGCTTTGTCATACTCCTTTAGGTTGACATAGCAGTCACCCATCAGTGACTGGCTTGAAGCACCGATGATAGCTTCTTTAGGTGAATATTTTTCAAGATAGCTGATAGCTTCCTTATATTCTTTCTTATTATAGAGAATGATAGCGGCATTGAGTGCAGCCCTGTTGCCGGCTTCATAACCATAATTGTCAGCGACCTGTTTATATTGCTCGAGCGCAAGTGAATCATTGCCCATAGTTGCGGTTATATCAGCCTGACCAATAGCATTGTCCGCGGCTTCAATACCGGGACGGCGCACGGCATAAATCCATATCAGGATGAGACAAACCACTGCAAGAAGTGCCACAATGCCCCACATGATTTTTTTCTGATTGTTCTGCACTTTCTGCTCAAGCCCGGTGAGCTGGTCATTGAT
>CAMWYV010000231.1 GCA_947178565.1 uncultured Porphyromonadaceae bacterium
GTCTCGGAGTGACTTTTGTGCTGTTTGTCGGCATTCTCATGGGGCATTTCGGCTATATTGTCGATGGCGAGGTGCTTCATTTCATCCGTGAGTTCGGTCTTATTCTGTTTATCTTTTCAATCGGTCTGCAGGTTGGACCCGGTTTTTTCAGCTCGTTTAAAAAGGGCGGCGTAAGGCTCAATGGGCTTGCGGTGCTCGCCATTGCGCTGAATGTTATCATTGTACTCGCCATCTACTTTATTGACGGCAAGACTAACATAGCTGCGCTGGTTGGTGTGATGAGCGGTGCCGTGACCAATACCCCCGGATTGGCGGCTGCGCAGCAAGCTGCCGGCAATCCCGATGCTATCAACACCATGTCAATGGGTTATGCTGCGGCATATCCTCTTGGTGTGTGCGGCATTATAGCGGCGATGTTTCTGATCAAGGGCATCTTCCGTGTCAAGACCGATCAGGAAATCAAAGATCTCGAGATGCTGAACGAGAGTTCTCAGCTCAAGCCGGATATTATTTCGGTAGAGGTGACCAACCCGCTTATCAACGGCAAGTCCCTCCGTCAGATTCACGATATTATTCAGTGCGATTTCGTTATCTCACGCCTCATCGGTGAGGATGGAAAGGTTGTTATTCCGGTTTCTTCAACCCAAGTGCATACCGGTGACAAGATTTATGTCGTTATCTCCAATCAGGATGTGGAGCGATTTGAAACCGTTGTCGGTCCGCAGGTTGATATGGACTGGGAGGCTGCGCAGCGTGAGGTCGTTTCACGCCGTATCGTCATCACTAAGAGCGAATACAACGGCGTTGCTCTCGGCGCACTCCGCCTGCACACCGCCTACAAGGTAAACGCCACCCGAGTAAACCGTTCAGGTGTGGATCTTCTCGCTTCTCCGGGGCTGCGTCTCCAGATGGGTGACCGTATCACAGTAGTAGGCGACCTCAACGATATATCCCGCCTCGGTGAAAAACTCGGCAACTCGATGAAACGCCTCAACGAACCTAATATGATTACCATTTTCATCGGTATTCTCTTCGGTATCATCGTAGGCTCTATCAATGTGGGCTTCGGTATGAAACTCGGTCTTGCAGGCGGTCCGCTCGTTGTGGCTATCCTCCTCAGCCGATTTGGCTATAAGTTCAAGCTCGTCACCTACACCTCTTCAAGCGCATCGCTGCTCATGCGAGAACTTGGCATCTGCCTCTTCCTTGCTTCGGTCGGCATCTCATCCGGTGCAGGATTCGCCGAAACCGTATTCAACACCACCGGTATGTGGTGGGTAATCTGGGGATTCATAATCACCTTCCTGCCCCTCGCTATCGTAGGCTGCATTGCGCGCGGTGTATATAAAATCAACTTCCTCACCATCATGGGGCTCTTCTCCGGGGGATATACCGACCCACCGGCTCTCGCCTATGCAAACGGAAGCACAGGCAGCGATGCTCCTGCCGTTGCCTACTCCACTGTTTACCCGCTCACCATGTTCCTGCGAGTGGTGGCGGCACAGGGTCTGGTGCTATGTCTTATGTAGAACTCACGTTTTCATATACGCGACAAGGGGCTTGCCATACCGGTAAGCCCCTTGTTATTTCATTCACTGATATCTGATCACTCGTCAGACTTTGTAGGAATATGCTCACGCAGTTTTGCCTCGAGCATATCTGCCTGATGAAGACCATATCCGCGCCATACTGCCTCTCCATCTTTGAAAAGAATGAGAGTAGGCACCGAGCGGATGCTGTATTCGGCAGAAAGTTCGGGATTTTGGTCAACGTCAACCTTAAGAATATTAACGCTGTCACCAAGTTTTTTCTTTACCTCCTCAAGAATAGGAGCCTGCATTTTGCAAGGACCACACCAGGTTGCGAAGAAATCTACAAGAGTTGGTTTCGCTTCTTTGATAATGTTGCTGAATTCACTCATAATATTTAGTTTTTAGTCATTGATTCTTTTCATTACTAACACCTGACACCCCTCTAAGGTTTGTTTTTTATCCCACGATTACCTACCCTGTTAATTTTTTAGCTAATTTTGCAGAATAAACCATCGTACGGCTATATGGCGAGATTTGACCTCAGAGGAATGGGAGTGGCACTCATCACCCCCTTTAAAGCAGATAAATCAATTGACTACGACGCTCTTGCAAAACTGATTGAATATCAGATAAAAAGCGGCGCAGACTATCTCGTTGTGCTTGGCACCACTGCGGAGACCCCTGCCCTCAGCAGTCAGGAAAAATCTGATCTCAAACGCTTTATTGCCGATAGAGTTGCCGGAAGAGTACCACTTGTTATCGGATGTGGAGGCAATAACACCGCCGCGGTGGTTGAGGAAGTGAGAACACTTGACACCAATGACTTCGGAGCTGTGCTGTCGGTAGTCCCCTACTACAACAAACCCTCACAGGAAGGCATCTATCAGCATTACTCGGCAATTGCCAAAGCCTCTCCACTACCTATTATATTATATAATGTGCCCGGGCGCACAGGAGTCAATATGACTGCCGAAACCACTCTTCGCCTCGCTGCAGACCATCACAACATCATCGGAATAAAGGAGGCAAGCGGCAACATCAGCCAGATGGATGAGATTATCAAACACAAGCATCCCGACTTCCTTGTGATTTCAGGTGATGACGGTATCACATTCCCGCTGATTACCCTCGGAGCTGCCGGAGTGATTTCCGTTATCGGGAATGCCTTCCCAAAAGAATTCTCGCGCATGGTACGCCTCGCACTTGACGGAGAATACGATGCCGCGAGAACAATCCATCACCGCTTCACCGATCTTTTCAGCCTCCTCTTCGTTGACGGCAACCCAGCCGGAGTGAAATGCCTGCTCCATGCAATGGGCTTCATTGAAAACGAGCTCCGGCTACCTTTGGTGCCCACACGAATCACCACTTACGAAAAAATACGCCGGGTTCTTGATTCGCTAAATTAAAATAATTTCGTATCTTTGCACCGTCAAAACAAAATTGACCACAAAATACACCTCCGGTCCGGTAGCTCAGCTGGATAGAGCATCTGCCTTCTAAGCAGACGGTCATGCG
>CAMWYV010000232.1 GCA_947178565.1 uncultured Porphyromonadaceae bacterium
CTTTATATACCTTGAAGATGGTGTTTCCTTGAGCCGCAACCTGCGGTAAGTGAGTGATTGTAATGACTTGAATGTCTTTTCCCATCTGCTGCATCATAGCTCCGATGCGGGCTGCAACATCGCCGCTCACTCCGGTGTCAATTTCATCAAAAATAATTGTGGGGAGACTCATTTTGCCAGCAACAATTGTTTTGAGGCAAAGCATAAGGCGTGATATCTCACCCCCTGAAGCAGCTCCAGCAACCGGCATCAACGGTTGATTTTTATTGAAGGCAAACCGATATTCGACTTTGTCGGTGCCGCTCGCGGAAATGTCTGCGGGTTCAACAGCAATCTCCACCTGAAGGTTTTTCATGCCAAGCGGTATAGCGAGTTGTGTGAGATTCTGTGCAAGAGTTACCGCGGCAGCTTTCCTTGCCGTAGAAATTTCGGCAGCGGCTTCCTTTGCCAATGCAAGCGAGCGACGAGCCTCTTTTTCAAGACTAGCTATTGTAGATTCGCTATTGTCCAGGGCATCAAGCCTGTCGCGAAATTTTTCGCGTAGGGCTATGAGTTCTTCAACAGAAGATACCTTATGTTTCTGCTCAAGAGTATAAATGTCATTGAGTCGTGATTCGATTGCGTCAAGTTCAGCCGGATCAGCGACGAGATTACGGTCAATCGCGGCAAGAGTATCTGAAATATCTCCCAGCTCAACAGCTGCGGCATCCAGTCTCTCAGGAATCTTGTCCTTTTCATCAAGAAGCGAGTCAATGCCTTCACATGCTTCGCTGACTTCGGAGATAAGCGAGAGGATGTTTCGTGGCGATTCACTCAATGCCTGCAACGCATCTGTGATATATCCTTTTAATTCGGTGAGATTTGACATTACCTCCCGATCCTTTTCCAGCGTCTCCTGCTCTCCGGGCTGGAGTTTCATTGCATCCAGCTGTTCAAGCTGATAGCGTGTGAAATCCTCATCATCTCTCGTGCGCTCGATTCTCATTTTTGCAACCTTGAGTTTTTTCAAAGCTTCGCGGAACGCGGCAAACAGATGGGAATACTGTTTAATCCTATCTTCATTTCCTGCGAGATTGTCAAGCACTTTCAACTGAAAATCAGGGCGGGCGAGGAGCTGATTCTGATGCTGTGAGTGAATGTCTATCAACTGAAATGCTACGGCTTCGAGTTTTGACAGCGGTACAGGTGAGTCGTTGACAAACGCTCTGGACCGTCCTGCCGGTGCGAGTTCACGGCGCAATATACAGCGTGTTTCATCCCACTCGATGTCGTTTTCCTCGCAATATGCTTTAAGGGCAGGATAGTCGCTTATTGAGAAAACAGCTTCGATAATAGTTTTCTTATCGGGATGTCTGACCGATTTCATGTCTGCCCTTGCTCCGAGAAGCAGAGAGAGTGCTCCAAGCATTATAGATTTTCCGGCACCTGTTTCTCCTGTTATAATGTTGAGCCCGGGTTGAAATGTAATATCAATGCTGTCAATCAGAGCATAGTTTGAAATATGTAGTGTTTCCAACATATCTGTCAGTATTTATCTTTTATGGATTCCAATCTCCTCGCTTCAGTCGGATATATTTCAACAAGGGTGCCGTAGGCAAACTTACGCTCATCAGCCGCCCCTTTGGAATAAATATTTGCCAATTCATCAAGTTTAGAGTCTCTGAAAAGAGGTATCACCGCAGACATCGGTGCTGCAGTGGCGACAGAAGCGAGTGATTTTAGAGTTTCCGTTATTGCCGCTCTACCTTTGTCCGGGCTAACAGACATAATATCAAGCCCCTTGCGGTGATAGTCGTAATAGATATTTCTGATAGCGGAAGAATTCCCTTCTGTCAATGCTGAAAGGAGTGCGGCTCTGTTTCGCTGATCATCTATAGCTCTCCACCCTTTTTCTCCTGTGTTTCTTGCAAGATTTACTATTTCTGCAGCAGCCTCATACATTTTGTCTCCACCTTTGGGAGCGAAAGAGTCAGAGTCAATCGCAATAATGAGGTAAGCATAGAAATCAAGCAGAGCGGCAAGGTTGCTTTCAACCGAAGATGTGGTGTGGATTATCCGATCGCCGGGAGTATAGGAGAAACTTATGTCGTTGTCCTTGTAATTAATCAGAGGGGATGTGTATGATGAGCCGTAAACCGGTCTTGTTGACTGAATCTGCAAGGTTCCAGAAACTGTATTGTCGGTATATTCATTGACAGTGAAAAACAGTTTGCAGTCAATTTTTTCAATCTGGGAGTACTGCGCATCAGTAAATGAGGTGGTGTTCATATACTCGGCGATAGCCTCTTTCAGTGTGGCGAAGGTTTCAGGTGAGGCATTGGCGACCTTTGCCGCATTGACCTCCACATTGCAGTTGAGTTCGGTACCGCATACGGTGGATGCCGATAACAGGGCTATGACGATAAATATTATATGAAAATAATGCTTCATTCAATGCCGGTAAGATAGTCCCATAACGCTGATGCTGCTTCTGGCTTGGTCATAAGCGGCAGCGGGGTAACTTCGCCTTTTCTATCTATTAGAGTAATCACATTCGTGTCAGTACCGAATCCGGCGCCCGGAGTGCGGAGCGAATTAAGCGCAATGAGGTCGAGATTTTTACGCTCAAGTTTTTCGAGAGCATTTGATTGCTCATTGTCTGTTTCGAGTGCGAATCCTACCAGTGTCTGTCCATCTTTTTTCCTTAACCCGAGTGTGGCGGCAATATCGGGATTTTTGACAAGGTTTATGACGGGTATATCCTGTTTCTCCCGTTTGATTTTCTTGTCAGCGGTATTTGCCGGTGCATAGTCGGCAACGGCGGCGCACATTACTGCAATATCACTGTCAGGGAAGAATTTTTCGCATTCGGCGAGCATCTGTTTGGCAGATTCCACAGATACGACGGTTACTCCTTGCTCTACGGAATGTACAGAAACAGGTCCGCTCACAAGAATCACATCAGCACCACGACGGGCAGCCTCATCTGCAACGGCATAACCCATTTTGCCGGATGAATAATTGCCGATAAATCTAACGGGATCTATTTTTTCGAAAGTGGGACCG
>CAMWYV010000233.1 GCA_947178565.1 uncultured Porphyromonadaceae bacterium
AATTCCCGTTACGGTCTCAGCCGTAATCATCACTGTTCCCGCCTTGAGAGCTGTAACCAACCCGTTTGCATCCACGGTTGCGACCGAGGGGGAAGACGAACTCCATGTCACGGTCTTGTCGGCAGCGTTTTCAGGTGCTACCACTGCGGTGAGCTGCAATGTCTCCGTTTCAACTATCTCCACAGCCACGATATTGAGAGACACACCGGAAGCATCAGGTTTCGGCAACACATTGATACGGCTCATAGCCGTGAGCATATTTCTTGTTGCAGCGGTGATAATAGCTTTCCCCGGCTTGACGGCTGTAACCAATCCGTCTGAATCAACTGTGGCAACCTGAGCATCACTTGTGGTCCATCTCACAGTCTTATCGGTTGCATTCTCAGGCGATATAGTGACTCCGAGCTGTGCCGACTCCTCCTCTATCAGTTCTATCTCGGCTGGCTCCATAATTATTCCGTCCGGAATAACCGCATATTCCCCGATGATATTCAAGAATTTTTTCCATCCGGCAGCGAGTATGTAGTCAAAGATACCTTCATCGGGCACTTTCAGAACTGCGTTGTCACATACATCCTGACTAAAGCCATCATCAGGCAATGCCGGCGGTATCACATTAAGCGCAAAAATATTCGTGATGGAATTGCATCCCCCAAAATCCCCTGAGCCGATTTCCGTGACCTTGTCACCTAAAGTGAGGGTAACAAGATCTGCCACCTCTGCAAAAGGACTGCCGGAAGTATTTCTTCCGAGGTAGAGGGTAGTGACCGGAGTATTATTGAATACATCCGCTCCAAATTCCAAAGTTTCATCTCCGCCTTCAGCAATCACTTCAACGAGTTTACCGCACCCTGAAAACGCCTCATCACCGACACTTGCAACCGATGCAGGTATTGTAACATTCCTGATACTCTGGCGGTCTTTGAATGCGCCTTCATCAATCCGGGTTACCGGATATTTCTTACCCTCTGTCTCAACTTCCCCAATAATCTCGAGAGCACCGTCATTGTCCGGATTACCGCCGAATACCAGGGCTGTATCCTCGCCGTTTTCACCGTCGCCCCTTATAATCTCATAAATTATTCCATTTATCAACACGCCGTTAAATGGCAATATAGGATAACAGGTACTCCACGGTGAAGTGGTTTCATATACTTTGAAACTCCCGCGTGGCACTTCAAGAGAGAGTTTTGACAAACCGATATCTCCGTCACATTGTGGAGGAACCGGATTCAGAGACATGACTGAATTGAAACCGCTGCAACCGGCAAATGCATTCTCTCCTATACTTGACGCCGACTCCGATATTGTCAGGCTACCCTTAAAGCCGGTGCAATGCCAGAATGCGCCGGTACCGATTGAAGTCACTGAATTTGGAATTACCAGACTACCGGTGAAACCGGTACAACGGTCAAACGCCCTGTTGCCTATGGTTTCGACCGATTCAGGAATTATCAGACTGCCCGTAAAGCCGGTGCACTCACTGAACGCAGCCTCACCGATAGTTCTGACCGTTGACGGCAAAACAAGATTGCCGGTAAGGCGGTTACAGCCTTTAAATGCGTTATTACCGATAGTCACAACTGATTCCGGCAATTTCAGACTTCCTCTGAAACCTGTGCAATTACTGAATGCACCGTCTCCTATACTTGTCAGGGAATTGGGTAAAACAAGATCGCCCGAAAGATCCTCGCAGCCCGAAAATGCATACATACCCAAAGTTTTAACCGACTCCGGGATAATCAGTTCAGTAAAACTGACACAACCATTGAATGCATAATCTCCTATAGTTGTCACTGATTCGGGAATCCTAAGGGTTCCGTTGAGCCCGGGGCAATATTGGAATGCCTGTGCCCCGATGGTTACCAATGACTCCGGAAGCACCAGATTGCCGATAAACCCCTCGCATTCATAAAAAGCTCTGCTACCGATCTCCGTAACCGAAGAAGGGATTACGAGATCACCGCTAAGGCTCCAGCAATTATTGAACGCATCATCTCCGATACCTGTCACAGATTCTGGAATGATCAGATTTCCTTTTAAACCGAAACAAGTTGAAAACACACTGCTTTCAATCTTCGTCACCGACTCGGGAATAGTCAGTCCGGTAAAGCCCCAGCATTTCTGAAAAGCGCCGCTTCCGATAGTTTTCACCGAAGCGGGAATAGTCAGATGTCCCGTGAAGCCGCTGCATTGATAAAAGGCATCGGAGCCGATACTGGTCACCGATTCCGGGATAAGCAGTTCACCGGTAAGACCGCTGCAACCATAAAAGGCTTCGGGCCCTATATTTGTTACTGTCTCCGGAATAATCAAACGGGTAAATCCGCTGCACCCGTTGAAAGTCTTATACCTGATGGTTGTGATGGCTGGGGGAACCGTAAGGTCACCGGTAAAACTCTTGCAACCGTAGAATGCACCATCTCCTATGGCTGTCACCGATTCCGGGATTACAAGATTACCTGTAAGTCCGCTGCAACCGGCAAAAGCACTCTCTCCTATGATTGTAACCGACTCCGGAATTGTAAGTGTGCCGGTAAAACCGCGACAGCTTGAAAATGCGCCGTTCATTATTGCTTTTACCGTATAAGTTTTATCGTCCCGGGTTATCGTTGAGGGAATCACAAGGTCACCACGTGCGGCGGACATTCCGCCGGACACCCCGGTGACTGTCGCGGTCAAAGCGTTATAATCATAAGAATATGTTAACTCCACATCTGCCGCACCGGCTGCAAAAGCACCTGCCAGAAACAACAGATTCAACAGAATTGAAACTCTTAAACATCTCATTGCTAAAAAGGACTTCGTTATATCAACCTAAGAAATCCCGGTCGCTCCCATCATAGAACACATATAATGGTCGCATCATGCTCAACTATCGGAAGAGCAAGGAGTATCGCGGATTGGTTTCGCAAAGATAACGATTTTTGTTTAAAAGTGCCTCACTGTCATAAAGATTCAACAGATATATCACTTGAATAACTTAAATTATTTATTAGCTTTGCAGATTAATTACAAGAATCAACAGCATTTCTTATGAAT
>CAMWYV010000234.1 GCA_947178565.1 uncultured Porphyromonadaceae bacterium
AAACTGAGCAAATTAATCAGATTAGAAATGCTTAAACTATAATTTCAGGAATGTTTTTGTAAAGTTGATGAAGCCCGTGCTATTAGATTCCGGGCTGTATGAAGATGATCGCCACCGTCACAGCAACCCTTTTTCCTGCAGAATCTCCACCATCTCAGCCGGAGTGACTACAAATGTTTTAACCGGAAAGTGCTTTGTGTTTCCAGTCACTAAGTAAGCATCTTCAACAGTTAATGCTACTTCATAAAATACAATATCGTCATCATCAGGGAATATTTCATTATCTGCATCCGTACGGGCGGTGTCTATCCCAAATTCAATGAAAGCTGAAAGCAGACTGTCAATCAGTGCATGACTGAACTTGAATTTATCCCGAGCAAGAACATCCCGATATTCCTCTATGATCTCATCATTATACAATGGAATGATAGCACCGTTAATCACCGCACCTATCACTTTGGAAGGATTCGACGCGCCATTGGCTGAGAATAGGGATGAAATAAGTACATTTGTATCAATGACTGCATAAATCCGGCTATCTTCTTTCATCTCGCGCTGCTTTTATTTCAGCATTGATCTCCTCCAATGACATCTGTGGCACACCTGAGCTTGCCAGCGACTGACGCATCGCTTCAAAAGCACTAAACGCCTTTTGACGTGTTACATTTGAATTGTCTGCACGAATCTCAAATGGTATTTTTTTTTCTCTGACCACTGCTTTCATAAAAATATTGAAAGCAGATGTGGTACTAAGTCCAAAAGCCTCACACAATGAATCAAAATCCTTTTTTAGCGTTTGGTCAACTCTGATAGATATGGTTGCTTGTGACATAGTTTTATTGTTTGTATTGCAAAGTTAGTTGTTTTACAGCATAAATACAAGCAGTTTACTGCTTTTGTTCGGGCTTCAGCATGAATAGTGTTGACTTTTTTCGCACAAAATTATTTTTTTCAGGGTAAAAAGATGAATTATGTGACACTCATCAGACGTGAGTGATAATAATACAATAACCCCGAGGTTACGGACACCTACCGCATACCCCGGGATATTGTATAATGACCGCCCTACGGTCTATAATGACAATTATTAGTGGTTTATATATTCGCCATCGTTCGCTATTTCCTACGTTATCTCACTATTACTTTTACTGATTTGTTACCGGAAATGCGGACAATATAGATGCCGGGGCGGAGTCCTTCGGGCTTAACCCTTCTTCCGTTAAGATCAAACACCTCGCTGTCTTCCGGAGCGATAATATTGCCGTCCTCAACTCGTACAGTATCCTCTGTTTTAGCCTCAATATCTTCTATCTCTGTAGGTTTAGCGGTTACAGTGACTGAGCAGTACGCACGCGCGCCGCTTTCCGCCGTTACGGTTATCTTGGCTGTTCCGGGCTTGATGCCTGTTATCACTCCGGATCTATCCACCGTCGCCACATCAGTATTTGATGATTCCCAAGTGAGCTTATCATCGGCGGTAGATGTGGCTGTTAGCTGTATGGTTGTTGATTCGGTCAATGAAGCTGTTTCTTTATCAATTATAATCATTTCAGCTGCCGCAAGGTCATCTATGATTGTTCCGAATTTACTCCATACAGGATTACCTTCATACACATCACGGTAACCGTTAGGTACATGCAATGTTGCCGCAGCCATAGCAGCTTCTTCAAAAGAGTTGTTTTCTATTTCCGGTGCTAGCATTGAATAACATTCAACCTTGGATATCTTATCGCAATCAGCAAAAGCATTTTCGCCTATAGAACCTATATTATACCCGATTACAATATCGCTGAGTTTATCGCAACCTGCGAATGCAGAAGTGCCAATAGAGCTCTTTGCTGACGATGTCTCTACTCCAGCACGTGAGGACCGGTCTATCACACGACCGATAACGGCGGATACAAGCGAAGTGCAGAACTGGAACGCTTTCTCACCTATCGTCTTGACTGTCTGCGGAATGTTAATATTTTCAAGACCGGAGCATCCGGAGAATGAGCCGTTGCCTATAGCCTCAACCACGTCCGGGATAATCACAGCAATAATGGTCTCCAGTCCGGCAAAGGCATAATCGCCTACCTCTTTGGTAGTTTCCGGAATCTCGACCACTTCTGTGCTTATATCGTCGATAATCAGTTCGGCACCATAATAAATAGGATTTGCCGTTTCATCGGCAAATTCTATATCCATCCAGCTCTCCAGACTCGTAGCATAAACTTTTTCAATGTTCTCGCAACCATAGAAAGCTTTCGTCCCGACCTCCGCCAATGATTCAGGAACAGTTACATCGGTCAGCCCCGAGCAGCCATGGAAAGCTTTCTCGCCGATTGATGTTACCGAATTTGGGATGGTTATTGATGTCAGCCCTGAGCAGTCGTAGAACGTGCTATCACCAATTTCAGTAACCGAAGTACCGATTGTCACCGATTTTAGAGTCTCTATATTCTTAAATGGAGCACTTTTAGAATAAAAAATATTACGTCCCAAGTATAACGTTTCAAGAGGGCAATCGGAGAACAAACCAGAATATGAACCAAGATAATAATTATACTCTAATGACAGTGTGTCAGTACCATCTTCAAACGTAAGTTCTTTTAATCCGGAGCATTCTAAGAAAGCGCAATCATCAATTGATGTTACCGAATTGGGAATGGTGATGGATGTCAGCCCCGGGCAGTAACGGAAAGCCATATCACCAATTTCAGTGACCGAAGTACCGATTGTCACCGATTTTAGAGTCTTTATATTCTTAAATGGAGCATGGTCACGTTTAGAATATGAAATATTACGTCCCAAGTATAACGTTTCAAGAGGGCAATCGGAGAACAAACCCGATTCTGACCTACTGCCGGAATTATAATTATAATTACAGCCTAATGACAGTGTGTCAGTACCATCTTCAAGCGTAAGTTCTTTTAACCCGGAGCAGCTGTTGAAAGCGCCATCACCTATTGATGTGACCGAATTGGGGATGGTGAGGGAGGTCAGACCCTAGCACCATCGGAACCCGGGAGCACGAAATGATGTTACCGATT
>CAMWYV010000235.1 GCA_947178565.1 uncultured Porphyromonadaceae bacterium
CTATACCGCTCACACCTCGGTTACAGTCGCAGCGGTGAAGTCTGCATTCGGCCGTCAGCTGGGCGTATCGGACCGTTGGTGCGTTGGATAGTTGCAGATTAGTTCCTCTCGGTATTTTCGGCATAATCACTGAAAAAGCTTTGAGATCACTCCACGGAGAGCGAGCAATGTATGCCTGATGAGTTGAAATAGCTTTGTCACGGACAATACGCCAGCGATCCGCGTACCGGCATGGAGACTTATGCGGCTGCATCGCCGACGCGAGTTGGGGAAAAAATACTTCCGGCTCCATTTCTATTCTGGTTGTCAGACACTGAAAACAGTCAACCGTGGTGTGAGAAAGTCCAATATGCCAATGTTCCTGAGGTTTTACTTTTCTAAGATATGTTTTCACAAATCTTGAAATAAGTGCGCCACCGAGAGTGATTACGACATCCGGCGCGAGCTCTTCTCTCTCATCACTGGTGATGCCACTGAGAGTAGTATCGATTCTACTTATAAACTCGTTACCGTGAAGGTTGGAAATCGTCTCCGTGAAAACTATAAAATTGGGTAGTGCGGCAAGCCGTCGGAGAGCTTTGTTCAACTGAGGGGAAGGAGGTAGAAAACCTGCTACAATCATCACTTTCCGAGGTGACGCAAGTCTAAGCCCTAATTGTCGGGCAAAGGATGTGTCAAGACTACGTGTCGGCTCTATCAGCTCCACGTTGCGGAATCGCTCATCTTCCACCTCACCAGTTTCAGTCAGAGGTTCATTGAACTGGATATTGATATGAACAGGGGCTTTTCTACCGCTCAGCGCGGTTGTCATCGCATCATTAATCTGGCGGTTTGCATACCACCTCATATCCTTTTCTGCCGAGTCCGGTATATTATATGAGGCTTTCACAAAGTTACCCAATGCCTCAAACTGCCTTATGGTCTGACTGTCATCCTGATCAATCCATTCCATAGGACGGTCTGCTGAAATCACAATTAGAGGAATCTTGCGGTAATATGCCTCCGCAACAGCAGGAGCATAATTCAGTAACGCAGTGCCGGAGGTACATACTATTGCAACCGGTTCACCGGAAATAGCCGCAAAGCCGAGAGCCATAAACGCCGCACTTCTTTCATCAATCACCACCTTAGTGGTTATGCTCGGCTCCCGCTCAAAAGCCACTATCAGCGGAGCATTTCGTGTACCGGGGGAAAGAATGGCAAACCTCACCCCCCGTGCAGAAAGCTGGGAGGCGAGGTCGCGGCATGTTTCTTTCAAGGTATTGACCATATTGGTATTACCTTGATTTATTTACTTTTTATTCAGAGCGCATGAAGCACATTTCTCAGAAATCTCAGTGAAGAAGTCATTGCCCTTATCATCTACAAGAATAAATGCCGGGAAATCTTCCACCTCGATTTTCCAGATAGCTTCCATGCCGAGCTCGGGGTATTCAAGGAGTTCAACTTTCTTAATACTGTTCTGAGCAAGAATCGCGGCGGGACCACCGATAGAACCGAGGTAGAAACCACCATGTTTCTTACATGCGTCTGTCACCTGCTTACTGCGGTTACCCTTGGCAATCATTACCATCGAACCGCCGGCTGCCTGGAATTGGTCAACATAAGAATCCATACGACCTGCGGTTGTAGGACCGAATGAACCTGATGGCATTCCCTTTGGAGTCTTAGCAGGACCTGCATAGTAAATGGGATGGTCTTTCAAATACTGAGGCATAGGTTCGCCCTTGTCAAGACGCTCTTTGATTTTTGCATGAGCTATATCGCGTCCTACAATAATAGTGCCTTTTAGAGAAAGACGTGTGGAGACTGGATATTTTGAGAGTTCCTTGCGAATTTCATCCATCGGACGGTTAAGGTCTATTTTAATAACCTCACCCTCACCTTGTTTCCTATATTCCTCAGGAATCAGTTCTGCCGGATTTGAATCCAGTTTCTCAATCCATAGACCCTGTTTGTTGATTTTAGCTTTGACATTACGGTCTGCAGAACAGGATACCCCCATGCCCACAGGGCAGGAAGCGCCATGACGCGGAAGACGGATCACACGGATATCATGAGCGAAATACTTACCGCCGAACTGAGCACCGAGACCAATTTTATGGGCCTCTTCAAGAAGAATCTTTTCAAGCTCTACATCACGGAAAGCATGACCATATTCATTTCCCTTAGTGGGAAGACTGTCGTAATACTTAACAGATGCTTTCTTGACTGTTGCAAGATTCATTTCAGCGGAAGTACCACCGATAACAAATGCGATGTGATATGGAGGACATGCGGCTGTGCCGAGGCTCTTCATTTTTTCAACAAGGAAAGGAACGAGAGTTTTGGGATTGATCAGCGCTTTTGTCTCCTGATACAGATATGTCTTGTTGGCTGAACCGCCGCCCTTTGCAACAAAGAGGAATTTATATTCATCACCTCCAACCGCGTATAGGTCAATCTGTGCGGGAAGGTTACAACCTGTATTCACCTCGTCATACATATTAAGAGGTGCGTTCTGAGAATAGCGTAGGTTGTCTTCAGTATATGTTGTATATACGCCTTTTGAGATTTTTTCCTCATCGCAATCTCCGGTATATACATTCTGTCCTTTCTTACCTATCACGATCGCGGTACCGGTATCCTGACAAAACGGAAGCTGCCCCTTGCTTGCCACCTCTGCATTGCGCAGCATTGTAAGAGCCACAAACTTATCGTTTTCGCTTGCTTCGGGATCACTCAGAATCTTAGCCACCATTTCGTTATGCTCTCTACGAAGCATAAAAGCATTGTCATGTGTAGCCTGACGTGTCAGAACGGCAAGAGCTTCCGGATCAACGACAAGCATCTCACGGTCGCCCCATTTTTCGGTCTTTACATAGTCTGACGTAAGAAGATAATATTCGGTTTTATCTTCTCCCAGAGGAAACATTTCCTGATAATGAAAGGGTTTTGTTGCCATTTTCAAATTAAATTTAAGATTTACCGCAAATTTAGAAAAAATAATTATATGAAGCGCACTAACGGTTCAAACAATTCAGATACTT
>CAMWYV010000236.1 GCA_947178565.1 uncultured Porphyromonadaceae bacterium
GTGCGTATATTATTAAATGTACCGGGGTGAAGAAAAATGATGCCGGAGAGATTGAAGAAATTTACTGTACTTACGACCCTGATACAAAAAGCGGAATGCCCGGAAGTATGCGTAAAGTTAAAGGTACGCTCCATTGGGTTAGCGCACCTCACGCGGTTGATGCGAAAGTAAACATCTATGACAGACTTTTCAATGTTGAAAATCCGGCGGCTGAAACGGACCGTGACTTCAGAGAGCTTTTGAATCCTGACTCGCTGAAAGTGGTTGAGGGGGTAAAGATAGAGCCTTTCCTTGCGCAAAACGCCATCCCGGGTGCTCATTTTCAGTTCCAGAGAATAGGATACTTTACTCCGGATTTGGATTCACGTCCTGATTCATTGATTTTCAACAGAACTATCGCTCTGAAAGATAGTTGGGAAAAAGAGCAGAAAAAATCGTGAGATGAAGGAAAACCCTTCCGATGACAGACAGCAGCTTCTGGAGCAATTTGTAAAGGAGATTTCTTCGGGAACAGGGGCTGTGTTTTATGATGAGGATGATCTGATAGAATTATATGACTATGCATCTGATATAGGGAACGATTTTGTTCGTTTTGAGGTATTGATGTGTGGTTCTCGGCTCTATCCGTCAAGCGTTCCGTTAGCGGAAAGGAAAGCGTTCTATCTTTATAGGGAAGGATATCTTGACGCAGCTGCTGAGGCGATGAAATCGTTGCCTGAAACTTCTCTTCTCAAAAAAATGCTTGGGATTCTTCTAAATCCGGGTAAGAACGAGAAAATTATCACGACCCTTGATAGACTTCTTGAGGATGTTTCAGAATTTGAAGATGAGGAGGTAATTCAACTTGTCCATGTTGCTGCTTCATTGGGGCATTATTCCTGGATAACGGACAATTATTCTGCGATTCTGTCAAAATGCAGCTATCAGCAATCATTTTTATTTGAATTGTTGAATGAGGCTGAGAGTCATGATGATTTTCGCACAGTTGTTAAAGCGGCGGAAGAACTTACGCTTCTGGAACCGTTTAATGAAGAGTTTTGGATAAAACTTGCAGAAGCACATATCAATAATATCATAGAAGTAGAAAAAGGATTGTCTTATCTGGATTATGCGCTCGCTATCAATCCTAAATCTGTACCAGCGCTACTTTTGAAGGCGAGGGGGATGTATCATTTGGAAAAGCCGGTGGAGGAGGTGATCGAGGTGTTGGAAAGTGCGCGTATGTTGGAGCCGGATAATTTTACAATCTACCATCTTATGGCATGGTGTCTATTGGGTAAAGGATACAATGAGGAAGCTGTTGATGCGTTATACGACTACCTTGATGCGCATCCCGATAACCTTGAGGCTGTGGAAACAATTTTGGGAATCTCAAATGGCAGAATTAAGAGAGATATTATTTCTCCTTTTTTCACTGGTGACAATTCCGAGAAAATCGATGCTCTTTTGGAGTTGGCAAGGGAGTTAATCAGTGACGGTGAATTTAAATCGGCATTGTTGATTCTTGAAAGCTATGATAAGCACAAAGCATTGGGTTCTGATGTTGCGGTTCTCATGGAGCTTCTTTATAGAAGTGCGAGATATTCTGATATTGTAGAGAAATGGCAAACTATTCAGTCAGATTTTCGCACACACATCATTGATCTTGTATTCGTGCTGTCGTGTGTGAGAATCAATAGAATGGATCTATTGGATGCAAATTTGGATTCTATTCTGGCAAAATGGGGAAATCAGAACCCGTTTGAACCGTATTCTGATATTACATCACGTCTTGGCTCACTTTATATATTCACTTTGCTGTCTCAAAGTAGAATTGACGGAATCGCAATCAATATTGATGAATGCGATCCGTTCAGTCAGGGACTGGATTTACCTCTTTAGCGAAGGAATGGATTGGAGTGAGCCTCTTGTCCGATTGTTGTAGCGGGTCCATGACCGGGGTACACAATTGTATCGGATGGCAATGACATTAAATTTGTAATGATGGAGTTAATTAGGGTAGGGTGATTCCCTCCGGGAAGGTCTGTCCGCCCGACACTTCCCCTGAATAGTGCATCCCCGGTGATAACGAATTTATCAGTCGGAGAATATAACGCAATTGAGCCTGGAGAATGCCCCGGTACTTCAAGAACCTCAAGATATTCCTTTCCTAAGTATATTTTGTCACCCGATTTTATCTCAATATCCACCTTTACCGGAGTGGTTGCAACTCCGCGTAGGTGAAACATAGCAGCCTGTTGGGCGCGCATTGCACCAAGCGGTGCATCCGCGTAATTTGCGATAAGTCCTACTCCAAAAGTATCTTCAACATACTCATTTCCGAGAGTATGGTCTATATGCAGATGAGTATTGATCAGTTTTACTATCTGGAGCTTTTTGAGATCAATAAACTGCTTGAACGCAAGACATTCTTCCGGATTTGACATTCCCGGGTCTATTATGGCAGTTTCCAGGGTATCCTTATTCCAGACGATATAGGTGTTTACACCGAATAAATTGAATTCTATGCTATTGACTTCCATATATTACATTTCAACGTAAAGGAGTTTCTTTGTCTCAAAGTACTCTCCTGAAAAATAATCAGAAAGCGGCACTTCAATAATGGGGCGACCAGCAGCGGTGATTTCATCACTCAGATCACCACCTTTTAGGCACAACAAGCCGTTTGGCAATAAGTTGAATGACTTGGTTGAAATATTTTTTCTTGAGAGTTTTACCAGAGCTTCGAGTCTCATAACCGCTCGGCTGACAATAAAGTCATATTTTCCGTGACATTCTCCTATATCTCCATGCTGGAATGTTACATTTTTGAGTCCAACGGCATTGGCAGCGGTTTCCGCTACCTTCAGTTTCTTCCCGATTCTGTCTATGAGGTGAAATGAACAGTTCGGAAACATTATGGCAAGCGGTATCCCAGGGAAACCGCCTCCGGTGCCGAAATCAAGAAATGCGGTATTGTCAGCCGGAGTGATAAACCTGGCTATCGCTAGAGAATGAAGTATATGATGTGTGTAAAGA
>CAMWYV010000237.1 GCA_947178565.1 uncultured Porphyromonadaceae bacterium
GTAAGATGCATCCGGTAGTTCCACTTGTTATGAGGGTCGGCGGGATTATTAATCTGCTCAGCCGCTGGATTGTCTCTGCGCAACTTTTCATCAAGAGCGAGCCAATCCTGGAGGGGTAGGATGCAGAGCATGGCGGGACTTGTGAGATGATCGGTGACAACTCTGTCGCACAGCCATGTTTCCGCAGATGCAGGTGCATCACCTTTAAGCCCGAGCCCGTTGTTGTAGAAACGCTGCGCCCTCTCACTGTCCTCCTGCCACCATTGGCGGAAACCGCACATGTCATGTGTGCCGATAGTCGCCACGCAATAGTATGGATAGCGGCGGGTGTCGGCAAACTCACGGTCGGGCTGATCGGGCATCCTCTGGACTTTGAGCGATAGAATTTCAAGTTCATCCATCACAGCCGGAACACATGCGGGTATCATGCCAAGATCCTCCCCACAGCAGAGCATTCCGGTTGAATCAATTAGAGGAGGGAGCTTCCACATCGCTTTTTCACGCCAGTATGAATTGTTGCGGTTAAAGAAAAAGTTATGATACAGGACATTGTATCGGTCTCTTTCGTAAGGTGTCAATGCCTTGTAAGCAAAAGTATTTTCCGCCGATATACGTGGATGCCAGTGATTTTGCCGATATGGGTCTTCAATAAATAGAACATCCTCTGCAATAGTCATCAATCCATCGCAAATGATGCGGTTGTCTTCAGTCTGTTCTCTTCTTGAAAATTCATCCGCAATCTTACGCTGGGTATCAAATTCATCCCTGAGACGGTATCGGTTACCATAATATCCTGACAGGAATTCCGTGCGGACTGCATCAGCAAGTGTGCCGAAAATACGGTCAATAACCTCATCCGTGATATAAGGGAGCGTGTGCAGGCTCCGGTCAAAATTGAAATCAAAGTCATATTTCATTTCTTCCGGAGTGAATGGAAGTGCTGAATTGAATATTCCCAGCAGCCCGTGAACCGCTGACAATGGAATCTGCCAGATTCTGAAAAAGCCGAGCAGATGATCTATGCGGTATGCGTCAAAATAGTCAGCCATCTTGTTAAATCGGGCTTTCCACCAGGCAAACCCGTCCTCGCTCATCCTATCCCAGTTGTAGGTGGGGAATCCCCAGTTCTGACCGTTGACGGCAAATGCATCCGGGGGTGCTCCGGCGCTTGCGTCAAGATTGAAGAGCGCGGGGTTCAGCCACGCATCAACGCTTGTTCGGCTGACACCGATAGGTATATCCCCTTTCAGCGCCACTCCCACGCTTATTCCATGCGCGCGGGCTTCTCTTAGCTGTGCGTCAAGGTGATATTGCAGAAAACGATAGAATTCCGCTTCTTTTTTGTGTTTGGTGAGTATTTTTTTTGCTTTTTCCGGAGAATAAACCGCATATTCTTTCCACTGTGACATATCGGTGGTGCCGTATGTATCTCTAAGAATGGAGAAAGCAATATAAGGTTCCATCCATCCCGCATTCTCTCTTACAAACTTCTTGTATGAGTCGCTTTTGACTGTTTTTGCTGCCTGCTCTTCAAAGATACCTCGGAGATATTCCATTTTGGCTTTGAAAACCCGCGGGTAGTCAATTTCGGGCAGAGCATTAAGCTCTTTAGCAAGTGCAGCGAAATGATCGCGTTTTTTCTTTTCGGCAAACATTCCTACCTGCTGAAGACGGAGATAGATGGGGTTTAGCGCAAATGAGGATATCGCGCTGTATGGATACGAATCTCCCCAGCCACCATCGGTAGTGGTGTCATTGATAGGCAGAATCTGCACGAACTTTTGTCCTGTAGCCGCCGCCCAGTCGATAATCAGTTTTATATCAGCGAAGTCTCCGATACCCATATCGTCATCGCTGCGGAGGGAGAATACCGGTACCGCCACTCCGGCACCGCGCCACAGTGGCATAGGATTGGCTATTTCTCCACAATGATTGATAATGGCGGCGTTGGAAGGGAAATCGGTGGGATGGAAAATTCGATGGTCTCTGTGTTCCCATATCCGGTTGCCCGATGCATCGCTAACAATAAAGTTATACTCCAATGTGCGGGTCGGTACCGGAATGTTTATCTCCCATAGCGGAAACTTCGCAGGAGTCAGTTCAAGAGCGTTATCAGTATTCCAGTCACCGAGTTCAGGTGTGTTTCCGCACACATATATAGCCTGGCGTGAGGTTATCATAGGAGCCTCAACAACAAGAGTGAGTTTCCCGGCTTCCGGTTCCACGGGCTCAACCGCTGTCCTGTTCCGCTTGAAAATACAACTGCTGAATGCACTTGAATAGAACGGTATATCCGCCGGACGATCATGCCATCGGTCTATAATTTCAATAGAGGTGGGGCGAAATCCGGGCGAAACAGAGTGTGGTTTTCCCCATTCCCTGCGAATGATCCCCGAGTCATTTATCAGGACATAGGTGTATGTTAATTCTTCTCCCGGTGTGACCTCAATATCAAGATGCCAGAATTTGCCGTCGCATGTATGCATTTCAACCGCCGCTCTCTCATCATCATTTCCGAGCGCAGATGATGAGCCGATGATGCAAAGTCTTTCTCCCCAGGAGGTATGATATTCTATGTGAAATCCTATAGTCATGACGTGGACTTGGTATTAACCGCATTTTGAAGTGCCGCATGATGTGCAGATCAGGCAGCCTTCCTGATATATAAGAGTTTCGTTGCCGCAGTTAGGACATTTCTGCCCTTTAGCCTGAGTGCCGTTCGGCAGATATTTTTTTAGTGCACGCTCCACACCCATTTTCCATGTGTTTATGCTCTGACTGTCAAGTTCAAGTCCGCCAACGAGTTTGAGCACCTGGTCAATAGGCATTCCGTAGCGTAGCACACCTGAAATTAGTTTCGCGTAGTTCCAGTATTCGGGATTGAACTTGTCGCTGAGTCCTTCAATGGTGGTTTTGTAGCCACGCTTGTTGATGAACTGGAAGTCATAGCGCTTGTTGCCTTTCTCATCCACCGCCTTGATGATTTTGCCGTGAGTGCCGCTCTTAGGAC
>CAMWYV010000238.1 GCA_947178565.1 uncultured Porphyromonadaceae bacterium
GTGTGATACCGTAGCCGGAAGTGGCGTTTGCCTGAGGATCAGCATCCACAATAAGCACTTTTTTACCGGCAGCCGCGAGAGAGGCGCCCAAATTGATTGTGGTGGTGGTTTTGCCAACACCACCCTTCTGGTTGGCAATTGCGATGATTCTACCCATTCTGTATTAATTTTTATGCAAAAGTAATATTAATAATGAGTATCACACAACTAACCCCACTCCCAAAATGAGTTAAATGTTTATAACCTCAGTGAAATGTTAATAACTCAAATCTATAGAAGCAGCTCAGCATCACCGTAGCTCAGAAATCTGAAACCCGACTGCACCGCATAATCATACATCCGCCGCCAGTCACCGCCGGTAAATGCCGATACAAGTAATAGCAATGTTGATTTCGGCTGATGAAAATTAGTAACCATTCCTTTGACTATTCTGTATTTATATCCGGGGGCGATGATGATTCGCGTCGCAGCGACCAGTTTGTCAAGTCCATTGGATTGAAGATAATCAAGCAGATTCTTCATCGACTCCGCAACCGGAATATCAGGATGACCGGCAGAATAAGGATACCACTGCGGCACCTCATCAGGAATCTTATCCTGACTGCACATACACCCTAAATGATAAAGACTCTCCAGAGTGCGCACGGAAGTGGTGCCAACGGCTATGACTGTTGAATTCTGTTCAGCCAATTTCTTTATCAGATTCTTCTCGACACTGATGAATTCACTGTGCATTTCGTGATCACCCACTGTGTCACTCTTTACCGGAGCAAAAGTACCGGCACCCACATGAAGCGTCAGCTCACGGCACTCTATTCCTTTATTTTTAAGTGACGCGAAAAGCTCCGGGGTGAAATGGAGTCCTGCCGTAGGAGCGGCGACAGAGCCCTCTATTCTCGAATACACAGTCTGATAGTCCTGCGAATCACTCTGTTCGGTGCTTCTGTTGAGATATGGAGGAATGGGTATTTCACCAGCCGCCTGTATTATCGAGCTGAAAGTTACGGATGAATCGCTCCAACGGAACTTTATTACCGAAGCATTCCCCTCCTTCGCGATACGCTCTGCACACAGCTCCACTTCCCTGCCGTTAATATCCAGAATCATAGTAAGAGTACCGGATTTCCATCTTTTTGAATTGCCTACGAAACATATCCATGAGCACTCAGAGGTAGAGGCAAACGACTGCTCGTAGTCAGACGGATTTTCCGGCTCCAGGCAAAAGATTTCGATTCTGGCTCCGGAGCCTGGCTTATGAAACTGCAACCGCGCATTGATTACCCTCGTATTATTGGCTATCAGAAGCGTGTCTGCCGGAAGAAGCTCCGGAAGATCACAGAAAATACGCTCCTCTAATTCACCGTTTGAATGCCTCACCAGCAAACGGCACCGGTCGCGTTGCTCAAGCGGATGTCTGGCTATAAGCTCATCCGGCAGATTATAGTCAAAATCTTCTATATCAAGTTCTCGTGGATTCATCAACAGGATATTTATGCATTCTAAAGCACTGCAAAGGTAATAAATCCACAAAAAAGAAGTAACTTTGCACTCTGTTTTTCAGATTAGAACCACAATACTACATTATATGATAGCGGTCAACAATTTAGGCATCCAATTCGGTAAAAGGGTGCTCTTTCAGGATGTTAATATGAAGTTCACACCGGGCAACTGCTACGGTATCATCGGGGCTAACGGTGCGGGTAAATCCACGCTGATGCGTATGCTCAGCGGGCAGCTGTCCCCTACCCACGGCACTATTTCCCAAGGACCCGGAGAGCGATTGAGCGTGCTTGAGCAGGATCACTTCAAATTTGACGACTTCACTGTTATGGACACCGTCCTGCAAGGTCACACCGTTCTTTGGGACATAATGAAAGAGAAAGATGCTCTTTACGCAAAAGAGGACTTCTCGGATGCCGACGGCATCAGGGCATCAGAGCTCGAAGAAAAGTTTGCTGAACTCGAAGGATGGAATGCAGAGAGCGATGCTGCGGCGCTCTTGAGCGGTCTCGGTATCAAAGAGGACAAGCACTATATGCTTATGAAAGACCTTAGCGGTAATGAAAAGGTGCGCGTACTGCTTGCCAAGGCTCTTTTCGGCAACCCAGACAACCTGCTTCTTGACGAGCCCACAAACGACCTTGACCTTGAAACCGTTGCTTGGCTTGAAAACTACCTGTCTAATTTTGAAAACACCGTGCTTGTGGTTTCTCACGACCGCCACTTCCTTGACGCCGTATCCACACACACTCTCGATATTGATTATAACAAGGTATCTCTCTTTGCCGGTAACTACAGTTTCTGGTACGAATCAAGCCAGCTGGCTCTCAAGCAGCAGCAACAACAGAACAAGAAAGCAGAGGAGAAGAGAAAAGAGCTTCTGGAATTTATTCAGCGATTCAGCGCAAATGTGGCTAAATCAAAACAGACCACAAGCCGTAAAAAGATGCTTGAAAAACTCAATATCGAGGAAATTCAGCCCTCGAGCCGTCGCTATCCGGGCATTATATTCACCCCGGAGAGAGAGCCGGGCAATAAGATTCTCGAAGTGCACGGACTCACTGCAAGTGTTGATGGAGAAATTCTTTTCAAGGATGTCAACTTCCAGATTGAGAAAGGCGACAAAGTCGCTTTCCTCAGCCGCGACCCTCGCGCTATGACTGCGCTTTTTGAAATCATCAACGGCAACCGTAAAGCCGATGAAGGCACTTTTGACTGGGGACAGACCATCACCACGGCATATCTTCCCCTTGACAACTCAGACTTTTTCAATACCGATCTCAACCTCGTTGACTGGCTGTGTCAGTTCAGCAACGACTCCAGTGAGATTTATCTGAAAGGATTCCTCGGTAAGATGCTTTTCTCCGGAGAGGAAGTTTTAAAGAAAGCGTCGGTGCTATCCGGTGGTGAGAAAATGAGATGCATGATTGCCAGAATGATGCTGAAAGATGCAAATACACTCGTGCTTGACTCACCGACAAACCACCTTGACCTTGAATCAATTCAGG
>CAMWYV010000239.1 GCA_947178565.1 uncultured Porphyromonadaceae bacterium
TCATATATATGTGTTCTATCTATAAAAAGAATCATTATGGAAACAGAAGCAAAAAATCCACCCATAGAAAGCCATCCGTGGGCAGCATTCATACCTGATCGTGCAAAAATATTGATTATGGGAACATTTCCGCCGAAAAGCAACCGGTGGAGTATGGATTTTTACTACCCTAACAGAATCAATGACTTCTGGAGAGTGATGGGAATAGTGTTCTTCAACAATCCCGACCGCTTCTGGAACAGCCTTACAAAAAGCTTCAGACTGGATGACATCAAAAATTTTCTCACCGAGAGGGGCATCGCGATGAATGATACGGGAGCCAAGGTAAGACGCCTTAAAGACAATGCCTCAGACAAGTTTCTGGAGATAGTGGAACAGGTTGACCTGCACGGACTCATGGAACTTATGCCTGAGTGCAAGACAATCGCAACAACCGGCGAAAAAGCGGCAGGAGTCATCGCGTCTCTTACCGACACCTTAGTTCCGGCAACCGGTTCCGCTGTTGAAACGGATTATATGAGCCGACCTCTGACTATATGGCGTATGCCGTCAACCAGCCGCGCCTATCCGCTGCCTATCGCCAGGAAAGCGGAGGCTTACGCCGAGATGTTCAGAAAAACAGGTTTGTTGTAAAAGAGCTACTTTTCCTCGGGATACTTGCGGTAATATTCATCAAGAATCGTCTTGATATTAAAGTAGTAGCCCTCAGCTCCCGCAGGATCAGTCTTGTCTATCTGAATATATTCATAGTATGGGGCGTAAAACAGATGATTGACCGCCTTATGCCCCATCGCCGTGAGCAACACATATTCGTGTTGCGGAGCGACCACATACCACGCATTGTCTTCGTCAAGACCGGTGCCCGATGACGCTATCGTCATGAGGATGTAGTTCAACTTGTATTGCCATGTGTTCGCGAGATTGTTTTTACCTTTGAGATGCAGAGCCGATATGAGCCGCATCATATTGGTGAGGTCAAAAGGATTATCATCAAGCGCCTTTTCACACAACGAAATCACCGAGTCGCACTCAGCGCGTGTGAGAGACGGATTCTCAGCCGGATCGGGTACAGAGCCTTTCACCGCCATCGGGCGATAGGGGTTATAGTCTTCCTGAAACATGTATCCGTAATACAGGTGCCGGAATTTATCAAGTTTCATAAGAGTGTCAGGGCGCATATATTCCTTAATGAGCCGGGGATAATAGTATGGCGACGAGGAATCGTAGGTAGCCGCCTTGATCGCTTCAAGATTGGGTTTCTCAATCTTGAGAACCGGAGCAATATTATTCTGCGCGCTCAGATGAGCCGAGAACACAGCGGTCAATATGAGAAGTAGCGCTTTATATGTTTTCATGACTGAGGAGAATTTTCATGAGCATTATTAGCCGCCGGTCTGACTATTTCGGGATATGAAATCCTGGCATGGAACATAGTGCGGAGACGATTGGCAAATACCTCCTTGATTTCCTTGATATCGCGGAAAGACATCGGTGAGTCATCATGAAGACCATCAGCGATCTGCGAATCAATTATTTTGTTGACAAGCGCCGAAATCGATGCCGGAGAATGGTCTTTGAGGCTACGTGACGCCGCTTCCACGGCATCAGCCATCATGAGGATGGAGGTTTCCTTTGACTGCGGATTGGGACCCGGATATGTAAACAGCTTTTCATCAGGGGTTTCATCCGGATGAGTGTTGCACCATGTATTGTAGAAGTATTTAGCCTTGCCGGAGCCGTGATGCTCGCGGATGAACGCGCGGATACTTTCAGGGAGATTGGCTTTCTCCGCCCTGCGCAGTCCGTCATTGATGTGTCCGATAACAATTCTTGCGCTCTGCACCGGATCAAGAGCATCATGAGGATTTATACCGTGCTGATTCTCTGTAAAGAAAGCCGGATTTTCAATTTTGCCTATATCATGATAAAGAGCTCCGGCTCTCACGAGCTGCACATTGGCTCCGATCTTGCTTGCTGCGGCAGAAGCGAGATTGCTCACCGCCATAGAATGCTGGAATGTGCCGGGACACTCCTCCGAAAGCTCCCTGAGCAATGGGGTATTGATATCTGACAGTTCAACCAAGGTGACTTTGGAGATGAAGCCAAATGTTTTTTCAAACAGGAAAATCGCCACATAAGCAAACGACAGGAATAGAGAGTTGATAGCCAGATATCCGAACATCTTCGGAGACAGCTTGGAGATTGAGCCGGAGTGAAACAGCTCTATCGACAGGTATGCGAGCGAATACACTATGAACACCAGGAATGCCGTGCGCAGCAACTGTGAACGCTTTGTCAGATCCTTGAGACTATCGATAGCCGTGACACCCGCAAGAAACTGAAGAAATATGAACTCAAGCGGGAAATTGGTCGCTATGCTTGCCAGCAAAAGGGTGACGATATGTGCAAACACCGCTGTTCGCGCATCCAGAAAAATCACGAGTATCACCGTAACGATAGCAAACGGCACAAGGTAGATGCCCATAGTGAATGCACGACTCATGCCGAAAGCTATGAGAGTGACTACCGTAATGGTAATCATCAGCATGGTGACAACGCGCCGCGAGCCATAGTAGTTCGGGCGGAAGAAATAGAGATATGCGTACAATGCCCCCAACAGAAGGATTATATATAGCGCCTGCCCTACTATCGGATAATAGAAATCCACGCTTTCCTTACCACCTCTTTTCGCCGTCATGGCATCATAGGTGCCCAACACTGTATAAAGCTGCGGGGTGACAATGTCACCACGGTCTATTATCCGTTCCCCCTGCTGAATCACCCCAATAGGCGCCATCGCCCTCTGCATCATCTCATCATGCAGCTTCTGGGTTTCGGCAGTGTCAAGGATAATATTGGGAGTGAGAATATCAGCCAGACCCGATGCGCTGAGCGCGCGGGTAAAACGCGAGTCATGAAACACACTGTCGATAGCCGCGTATGCTTTTCTGACGGACAAATATTGTCCTGTTGGAACAGACAGCGCAACATTTTCATGAATCA
>CAMWYV010000240.1 GCA_947178565.1 uncultured Porphyromonadaceae bacterium
GCCCATAGAACGTTAAGAGCATACATCCAGGGCATGGTTTTCTTACCCAATATAACCGCAAGTGTATGCTTTCCTACCAAGCGATCATCATCCGCATCCCGGTAATTATTAACTATCAACACATTCGCACCAAGCAGCCCTATACTTACAGAACCCATCAGACAGTAAATACTCCATTCACCGCTCGCAAGCCAACAGGTAAAATTTACGGGCACAAGTCCGAAAAAAATTATTACGGCTACTTCTCCCAAACCATGATGCGAAAGAGGATACGGACCGGTACTATAAGCGAGAACGCCCAACGCAACGGCAACTCCGACCGCTATCAGCCACCACCCGCCAAACGGTATAAGGGCAAGCCCGGCACAGCATGCAAGAGCAAGAGTTACAAATGTCGCCGCTTTCATAGCACCGGGCGTAATGTCTCCTTCAGTCACTCCCCTTCTCGGTCCCTCCCTGCCCGCTTTGTCAAGCCCATTGCGGAAATCATAATATTCATTAGCAAAATTCGAAGCTATCTGTGCGAGCAGCGCAACAGCAAAACAGAGTGCAACAGCTGTCCATCTCACACATCCGGTCTCAAGAGCATACCCTGTGCCAAGAACTACTCCCGCAAGCGATACCGGAAGAGTGCGCAGACGCATAGCCTCTATCCAGAATTTAATCGTTTTCATTTTCATCGGAGTCGGCTTTATTCTTTTTTCTATTCTTATGGCTGAAGCATTCTTTCACAGCCTCCCGTATCCTCTCCCCATAAACAGAACTGCCTTTAAGCAGATTTATCACAGTTTTTATATACTCATCTTTATTCTTCAAGCCGCATAGTGCCGCCACATTACTACCCGAAATCATCGACTTCTGATTATAAACCTTCAGCACTCCGGTATAGTCTTCAGTCTCCGCATATCTGCGAAACTCCCGGCAGAAACCCTCATATAGTCCGCGTGGATTTATTTCATCTACCAGCGATGCGATATGCTGCTCAAAAAGATTGATATTGTTAAACCGACCGTCAATACGGTATTCGACAGTGCGCTTTACCCTGTGTCGGGTATGCATAAGAGCCTGCTGGCGCAAATCGTGGCGAAACTGAGATATGACAGAGCGTTTCACCTTGTCAAAAACTTTGCTCTCATCCTTCCCCATTGACGCCGCTACCGCCTTGATCACCTCTTCGAGCATCATGATATTCTCTATCTCGGCAACCTCCGGCACCATCACCTTTTTGCCTCTCAGATATTCTACCTCATGAGCATCACGGCGATCACGGTCCACTATGCCGAAAGAGTCAAGATGATGAAAAGCGTTTAGGTCATTGAAGGTACGGGTCGCCTCTATCACTTTATTGCAACTGCCCAGGGATTTCACGGTATATTCAGAAAAGACAAGAGGATAGAGCTTGGCATCAATGGAGTGGACACCGTCACCCTCTATAAACAATACCGGCTTGCGCGCACCGATAATCGCCATATATACCTCATCGCTCATTCCATCCTGCTTCGGAAGGATGTCATAATCCCATGTGACACTTGCCGCATCGTAATCCCTTACCCATACCACAGTGGAATCCTGGTTTTGCGAGGCAAATTCAAGATCATGCGTAGTGAACACAAACAAGCAGTCTGAGCGCAGGCTCTCTATTCTGTTCCACAGATTCTGCATGATAGAGGGATGCATGAACATTTCAGGGCTGTCTATAAAAATAGCTCCGTGTTTAGGCGCATACATCACTGCGGCAAGATAATAAATCGCGGCTTTCTCACCGTCACTAAGTTTCAGCGCCGAATAGCTTCGCGGATCTTCCCCGCGGCTGAAAAGAAATTTGCCGCTCTCCACCAATATATTATTGTCAGGAAAGAGTTCTTTCCACTCTCTCGCTATTATATCTAACTTTGTTTTATGCAGTTTGGCATCCGGATTCAAAGTCAGTTCAGTCTTATAATTGATGAGATTGAGCATCTCATCATGCATAAGGAGTGCGAGTAAGGCATCTATCTCGTTAGCCGCCTGAGGTTTGAATGCCGATTTGCCAAATGACTTGTCAAATAATTCTTTCAACGGAGAATCCTCATTGGTGCCATACAGCCCTCTCAGTGCTGACAAACTAAATGCCCGCTCACCGAGCTCGTCCTGCAATGCAGCAGTGAAGCGGCTCTTACCAGCACCGTTTGCACCTATTATAATAAGACGACCTGTATCGGATTCGATGGTGCCTGCCGAGCCGTCTTTTCTTGGCGGTAAAACTATAGCCATAATATCTCGCGCTTATCTTAACGGTATCATAATATTCCAGCCCCTTCCCTTATTATCTCCGGGGAGGAACTATCGATAACATCCACTATGGTTGACGGGATTCCCGGAACATCTCCTCCGTCAATCATAAGCTCAACTTTGTCAGAGTAGTTGAGAGCAACGCAATCGGGATCACTAACCGATTCCTGCGACCCGTCACTATCCGGCTCCACCGAAGTGGTGAGAAGGGGATTGCCCAGTTCTTTGGCTAGAGCAGTAGCTATCGCATTTGCCGGAACGCGCACTCCTACCGTTTTTCTGCCCTTAAAAATCTTTGGAAGCGTGGTTGACGCCGGTAAAATGAATGTAAAAGCACACGGAAGATTATCCTTAAGTATGCGAAACGCCTTATTGTCTATCCTTGCATATTCGCTTGCCTGAGATATATCCGAGCATACGATAGACAATGACTCTTTCTGCGGATTGATGCCTTTGAGATGACACAGCCGCTCGATAGCACCCTGATTGAGCGCGGAGCAAGCGATGGCATATAAGGTATCGGTGGGATATATAATAAGGTGCCCGCTACGCAAAGCGTCTGCAGCTTCACTGATATGGAGCTCATTTATACTTGACGGGTAAATCCTGAGAACTTTCATATAATCCGACCTCGGATTAGGCGAGGTTTACCCACAAAATTATACAAAAAAGGGATAAAAAAAAAGAGCTATCTCACGACACCTCTTTTCCTTAAACCTTTATCTTAATCT